>BLMQ01000001.1:0-2611 GCA_011958095.1 Lactobacillaceae bacterium
ATTATACCAGTCTAAGAAGCCAGTTTACTGGTCATGGTCTTCAGAATCAGCCTTAGCAGAAGCCGAAGTTGAATATCATGATGTTGTTGCTAAAACAGCCTTCTTCGTAGAGCAAATTAAAGATGGCAAAGGCCGTTTAGATAATAATACATATTTAGTTGTATGGACGACAACACCATGGACTGTTCCTGCTTCTGAGGCAGTTGCAGTTAATCCAAAGTTTGATTACTCTGTTGTAAAGCCAGCAAATGATGACCGGAAATTTGTTGTTGCAACAGATCTGCTTGAGAAATTAGCGGAAAAACTTGGTTGGGAAGATTATGAAGTTGTTGATCATTTAATGGGTCAAGAACTTGAAGGGATGACTACTCAACACCCATACCTTGATCGTGATCTTCTTGTTGGTTTAGCAGATTATGTTACTGCTGATGCTGGTACTGGCCTTGTTCACACTGCTCCTGGATATGGGGATGATGATTACAACTTTGGTAAAAAGTATGACTTGCCAATTTTTGCCCCAATCAATGATCAAGGTGTTTTAACTAAGGAAAACGGTGAAGGTTTTGACGGGGTATTCTACCAAGATGCTGATGATGTATCTCTTCAAAAGCTAGAAGAAAACAATGCTTTACTTCTTCAAGAGCCATTACAACACAGTTACCCATTTGATTGGCGGACAAAGCAACCAATCATCTTCCGGGCAACTGATCAATGGTTTGTATCAATTGAAAAAATGCGCCAAAATATTTTAGATGCCTTAGAAGACGTTAAGTACCACCCAGAATGGGGAAAGGTTCGTCTTCGCAATATGATCAAAGACCGTGGTGATTGGGTAATTTCTCGTCAACGTGTTTGGGGTGTACCTCTACCAATCTTCTATGCTGAAGATGGCACACCAATCATGGAAGAAGAAACAATCAACCATGTAGCAGAATTATTTGCTAAGTATGGTTCTAATGTTTGGTTTGAACGTGAAGCAAAAGATCTTTTGCCAGAAGGATACACTAATGAACATTCTCCTAATGGTAAGTTCACTAAGGAAACTGACATTATGGACGTATGGTTTGATTCTGGTTCATCACACCAAGGGGTATTAGCTGAACGTGATTATTTAACATACCCAGCGGACCTTTACCTTGAAGGGTCTGACCAATACCGTGGTTGGTTTAACTCTAGTTTGATTACCAGTGTTGTATGTTCAGGACATGCGCCATATAAGGAAATCGTTTCTCAAGGGTTCACACTTGATAAGCGCGGTAACAAGATGAGTAAATCTCAAGGTAACGTTATCGATCCAAATAAGGTTGTTCAACAAATGGGTGCGGAAATTATCCGGTTATGGGTAATGAGTGCTGATACTTCGGCTGATGTTCGTGTATCGATGGGAACATTCCAACAGATTTCCGAAGCATATCGTAAGTTGAGAAATACGTTCCGCTTCTTACTTGCTAATACTAGTGACTTCAATCCTGAAGAAAATACCGTTTCTTATGAGAAGTTACAATCGGTAGACAAGTACATGTTGGTTAAACTTAACCACTTCTTGAAGACAATGCGGGAAGATTTTGATAACTATGACTTCCTTGATGCTTATAAGGTATTGATCAATTTTGTAAACAATGATCTTTCAGCTTTCTACATGAACATTGCTAAAGATGTACTCTATATTGAGGCTGAAAATTCAGAAGTTCGGCGGTCAATGCAAACTGTCTTCTATGATATCCTTTTGACACTTGTTAAGCTTCTTACACCAATCCTTCCTCACACTACAGAAGAAGTATGGAGCTACATGAATGAACCGGAAGATTTTGTTCAATTAACTGAAATTCCAGATCCACGGACATTCGCTGGTGAAGAAGAGCTATTGAGCAAGTGGGATGACTTTATGGAAGTACGTTCACATGTTCTGAAGAGTCTTGAAGAGGCACGAAATGCTAAGTTAATCGGTAAATCTCTTGAAGCTCAAGTTGACCTTTACTTAACCGATGACCAAAAGCAATTACTTGATAGTCTTAATGAAAACATTCAATTATTGCTAGGGGTTTCTGCTCTTCATGTACATCCAGCTGATGAAGCGCCTGCTGATGCTGACCAATACAACGATGGGGTAGCAGTTAAGGTTACAACCGCTAATGGTGAAACTTGTGCTCGTTGTCGCATGGTTAAGGAAGACGTTGGCAGTGATCCAGCATATCCTGAATTATGTGCTCGCTGTGCTGCGATTGTTCGGGAAAACTTCCCTGAAACAGCAGAAGATGGTTTAGAAGAATAATAATCTCTAAAAAAACTGGTTTTCGTTAGCCAGTAAATGACAATTATTTTTAAGCGGTGTAAAATACCAAGTGACACTTGTTGCTTGGTATTTTATTATGGAGTTGGTAAAAAATGCTCAAAGGAAAAGTAAAAAGTTTTGACGAACAAAAAGGATGGGGCTTTATTACAGTTCCTCATGAAGGAGAAATTTTTGTTCATTATAGTGGAATTGAAGGAACGCGTCGTCGCATCCTTCACCCTGATGAAGAGGTCTCATTAGTAATTGTTCAAGGACAAAAGGGACCGCAAGCAGCACATGTTCGTGTTTTAAGATAAGGATGGGTTCTAATGGAATTTG
>BLMQ01000002.1:0-1008 GCA_011958095.1 Lactobacillaceae bacterium
GGTGTGAGAGGTCGATAATTGAACTAATCAATTATCTCCTACTCGATTCACTTAGTAATTTAATTAGTATTCAACGTGCCACTTAATGGTGTATGACTTTTCTTCACCTGGATGTAAAGTGATATCACCAAATTCTGGATGGTGAGGAGCGTCTGAAAGATTCTGTGCTTCCATTGCTAACCCAAGATGGGGATGAACTTGTCCATGATTGTAAACTGCTGCATCATCTGAGTTCATCGTATACATAACTAAGCCATTACGATCAGAGTAAAGACTCATCTTCCGGCCGCTTTCTGGATCTTCAAGTGTGGCAACTGGTTTTGTGAGACTAGGAGTAACTTCCCAAATATCGTCAAAGCCGTTTTCTTTAGTTGAACTCATTTTTTCTAATGCATCGCTCATTGTAGTTGGGGTACTAAAGTCAAATGGAGTTCCCTCGTTAGCGATCTTTTCACCAGTTGGAATCTTGCCGTCGTCAACGGCTAAGTGATTTTCGGAGTTGACATAAAGCTTTAATTGATCAACCGTTGGAACATTTGCTGCTGCCATATTCCAGTAAGTGTGGTTGGTAGGATTGAACAACGTATCTGCATCAGTAGTAGCCGCCATCTTAAGTGAAAGGAAGTCGTCATTATTTAAAGTGTAAGTTGCAGTGATATGCATCTTACCGGGGTATGTATCAACTTCAGGACTTAAGGTTAAACTAAGAGTGATTGAAACAGAATCATCGGTTGCTTTCGTCTCATCAACATGCCAAATATGACTGTAAAAGCCATTAGTTCCACCATGAAGAGCATTCTTACCTTCATTTTGTTCGATTTGGTAATCTTTACCATCAATACTGAACTTACCATCTGCAATTCGTCCAGCAACCCGGCCGATTAAACGGTTGGTACAAAAACCGTTATTAGTAAATTCATCGAGGTTTTCAGAGGTCAAAATCATATCGGCCTTACCACCATCTTTTGTTGGAACCTTAAAAGATTGGAGCAACCCGGCAAAATCAAG
>BLMQ01000003.1:0-4314 GCA_011958095.1 Lactobacillaceae bacterium
GGCAGGACAAGTTGATGCAGTAATTGCCGGAATGAGCGTTACTGATGAACGAAAAGAAAAGTATGATTTTTCCACCCCTTACTATACTAGTGGGGTTGTTATGGCCGTTGCAAAAGATAGCAATATTAAGTCGATGAGCCAATTAAAAGGCAAAACAGTTTCGGCTAAGTCAGGAACGAGTGCGGCATTATTTTTGAAGAACAACCAAAAGAAATATGGTTACAAAATTCGCTACTTTGATTCCTCAAATACGATGTGGAATGATGTGAAGACTGGGAACACAGCCGCTACTTTTGATGATGGCCCTGTTCTTGAATACGGAATTAAAGAAGGTGTTCCACTTAAGGTTGTGACAAAGAAGCCAATTGACGCACAACCAGTTGCCGTTGGATACCAAAAGGGCAAGAACTTAGAATTACAGAAAAAGATGAATGATGGGATTAAGTGGCTAAAAGATACTGGCCAAATGGATCAAATCATTGATAAATATACTAAGAGTGACAAAACAACGAAGGACAGCGCGACTGATCGGACAATTTTAGGATTAATCCGCGCCAATTATCCAGCCTTGCTTCGTGGATTATGGATGACAATTGAATTAACTGTTGTCGGCATTATTTTTGCGATGATTTTTGGAGTAATTCTAGGTGTATTAGGTATTGCACAAAACAAATTTGCCAATGCTGTTTCTAGTACCCTGATTTATATCTTCCGTGGTATTCCAATGATTGTTTTAGCCTTCTTTATTTACATGGGGATTCCAAATGTTATTGGCCATAAAGTTCCATTATTCTTAGCAGGAATCTTAACGCTGACTTTTAACGAAGGGGCCTATATTGGAGCCATTGTTAAAGGTGGATTTGAATCCGTTAATATTGGACAGTGGGAAGCAGCGCGGAGCTTAGGGTTGCCATATAGCAAAGCCTTGATTAAAGTTATCGCTCCCCAAGGATTTAAGTTAATGATTCCTTCGTTAGTTAACCAGTTTATTATTACCTTGAAAGACACCTCAATTCTTTCCGCAATTGGTGTAATGGAACTTACGCAAACGGGGACTGTTATCATTTCCCAGAACATGGAAGGATTTAAGATGTGGTTAATCATTGGAACGATGTATATCATTATCATTACCCTGTTGACTTGGTTATCAAACTACGTACAAAAGAGGATGGGTTAATATGGATAAAAACTATAAAGTACAAATAAAAAATCTGCACAAAAGTTATGGAAGTAATGAAGTGCTGAAAGGTATTAGCTTGGACGTAAAACCCAATGAGGTGGTTTGCATGATTGGACCATCAGGATCGGGAAAAAGTACCTTTCTTCGTTGCATTAATAAGCTTGAGGAACCAAATAGCGGCCATATTTATATTGATGGCTACGATATTGCTGATCCGCAAGTAAATATTAATAAGGTTCGGGAAAATATCGGAATGGTTTTTCAGCATTTTAATCTCTTTCCAAATATGAATGTTTTGGAGAATATCACTTTGGCGCCTGTTCAACTTGGAAAGATGACTAAGGAAGAGGCAGAAAAGGACGCAATGCATTATCTTGATTTAGTTGGACTAGCTGATAAAGCAGGGGCAGATCCAACCAAGCTGTCTGGAGGTCAAAAGCAACGGGTAGCCATCGCCCGTGCCCTTGCAATGAAACCGGATGTAATGCTCTTTGATGAACCAACGAGTGCCCTTGACCCTGAAATGGTAGGGGATGTTTTGGAAGTAATGAAACGGTTAGCGCAAGAGGGGATGACCATGATCGTGGTAACTCATGAAATGGGGTTCGCTAAGCAAGTTGCTGATCGAGTAGTTTTCTTCCATAATGGTGATATTCGTGAACAAGGCACCCCAGAAGAGATTTTTGATAATCCACAACATCCAGATACGAAGAATTTCTTGGATAAAGTATTAAATATTTAATTATCAACTGACTTTTAGTAATTTAAATTTGACAAAGTTAGGATAATCATTATAATAATGAGTAACTTCCAATAATTGGTTGACAGAGAGTCCAGTATTTGCTGAAAGCTGGATCCAATTAAATGGCATGAGCGTTTAAAATGGAGTGGTTTCCTTATCAACCGAGAGGTAGTTCGCAAATGTGAGCTATAAAGATGGGTGGAACCGCGTTAAAAAAACGTCCCTGGTAGATGATTGCCAGGGACGTTTTTATTTGTTTAAGAAAACGTTTTTGTTATTAACTAAATTTTTAAGGAGGCATATTATGGACGAAAAACAACAACAGAAGTTAGAACGATCGCTTAAAAGTCGTCATGTGACGATGATTGCTATTGGTGGAGCTATTGGGACCGGTCTTTTTCTTGGATCAGGAACAGCCATTCACCAAGCAGGTCCTTCAATCATTCTTTCATACCTGATCGTCGGTATCTTTTGCTTCTTTATGATGCGGGCGTTAGGGGAACTTATTTTAGCTGATACTTCAAAACATTCATTTATTGATTCGGTTAAGGAATATCTTGGTGACCGAATGGAATTTGTTGCTGGATGGATGTACTGGGCATGTTGGCTAACATTAGCAATGGCAGATCTTACTGCTACTGGTATTTACTTGAAATATTGGTTCCCTAATTTACCACAATGGGTTGGTCCATTAATTATTGTTATTTTATTGATGTTAGTAAACATGGTAAATGTTGGGCTGTTTGGTGAACTAGAAAGTTGGTTCTCCATGATTAAGGTGATTGCAATTTTAGCCTTAATAGCAGTTGGCGCGGTCTTACTTGTGATGCATGGTCATGTTGAAGGACGGCCGGTAACTCTTTCAAACCTAGTTAACCAGGGTGGTTTTTTCCCTACTGGTCCGATGGGCTTCTTAATGTCTTTCCAAATGGTAGTCTTTGCCTTTGTGGGAATTGAAATGGTCGGTTTGACAGCTGGAGAAACTAAGAATCCAGATAAAGATATTCCAAAAGCGATTAATACCTTACCAGTCCGCATTGGTTTGTTCTATATCGGATCAATGATTGCGATGATGTCAATTTACCCATGGTTCCATATTAAGACTACTTCTAGCCCGTTTGTTCAAGTGTTTGCAGCAATCGGTGTTCCAGGAGCAGCTGCGATTTTAAACTTTGTGGTTTTGACGGCTGCAATGTCTGCAACTAACAGTGCGATCTTTAGTACTAGTCGTTCCCTCTACTCATTAGCTCGAAGTGGGAATGCACCAAAACGTTTTGGTGCATTAAGTGCGAAGGCAGTGCCTAATCATGCATTAACTTTCTCTTCATTGATTCTTTTTATCACAGTTATCTTGAATTATATTATGCCGGCGGGAATATTCGATGTGATTGCTGGAATTTCAACAATTACCTTTATTTTTACGTGGATCATTATTTTGGTTGCCCATATTAAGTTCCGGCGGCAGAATCCAAAGGGAGTTACGAATTTCAAGATGCCAGGATATCCGATTACTAGTTGGTTAACAATTATTTTCTTTTTGGCAGTTCTAGTGATTTTGCTCTTTATTGATTCAACACGAATTCCATTAATCCTTTCAATTGTCATTTTTGCATTGCTTGCTTATGGTTATGGATTTTTGAAGAAGAAAAATTAAAAACTTGGCAGAGGCTCGAAAATTTTGAGTCTCTTTTCTTTTGCATTTGATAATGAATAGTTTAAGAGAGAGCTAAAAAGTAATAGAAAAGTTAGATTTGTTTAATAGTTGGAGGAGATCTAAATCCCGATGTGACGCGGTTTAATTGTCTTTTTGTTGGGGAGGGATTATACTAAAAGTGTGGAAAGATAGAAGGCCGAATTTAACAAACATCTTCTCATAATAAAACTACTTTGAAGTACGTTAATTAGACTTTTTGCATGAAAATACCAACACCCCACTCCACATGAAACGCTTTAGTTTCCGTAAAAAGTATGTTAGCTAAAAGTAATTAGTGGCCATATCTACAACGAACCTATAATGATAAGCTTAAGTTCCTCGTATTAAGCAGATAGATAAGTTACCAAAAATTAAAAATAATAATACTCGGCCTTTCTTCCCACTTCTTCATGGTTGAGAAGCTCGGAATGTTATATTGATAAACGTTCCGGGCTTCTGCCAATTTAAACCCTAAATATTTTATGTTATTTCCTGGGAAATACGAAAGTTAGTGAAACTGTAAATTACTTCTCTAAATATTTGAACATTTGCTCAACTGATATTAATTGAGTATAATAGAAAACCTTGGCAGGGGCGACGGAAAGACACATAGCAAAGACGATTTGCCACGTGTAACTTTCCGTTTCTTTTTGTTAACATATGACGGCATTTTCATAAATTCTAAAAAACTATGTGAAA
>BLMQ01000004.1:0-2122 GCA_011958095.1 Lactobacillaceae bacterium
TGATAACAAACGGCATTTATTATTTAGTGCTAAATTATTATAAGAAATCGTTTGATAATTGACATCGAATATAAGTGTTTCGTTGGTAATTATCAAGGAGTACTTCATTAAAGCAGCGTTTCGCCGTGCCCACACCGAGACCCTGCTTTTTTTATTTTATTAAGGAGATTTTATTATGACAAACCATATTGTCTTGTTTGAACCATTGTTTCCAGCAAATACAGGAAATATTGCGCGAACTTGTGCGGGGACGAATACTGAATTACATTTAATTAAGCCATTAGGATTTTCAACTGATGATAAGCATATGAAACGGGCTGGATTAGACTACTGGGATAAAGTAAAGATCACGTATCATGAGGATTTGCCTTCATTTATGAAGACGATTCCTGATATTAATCGCTTATATATTGTTTCTAAATTTGCTACCCATGATTATAGTGATGTTGATTATACGAGTGAAGGAGATCATTATTTCCTATTTGGAAAAGAAACAACTGGTTTGCCCGAACGTTTTATGCAAAAATATCCAGAAAATGCTATCCGGATTCCTCAAAATGATAATAATATTCGGGCCCTAAATTTATCAAACAGTGCAGCGATTGTTATTTATGAAGCATTGCGGCAACAGAATTTTCCTAATTTAGCACGCGTTCATAAATATGAATTCGATAAATTAAAGTAACCTTAAGGAGGCAATAATGCGATGGCGAGAAGAAAAAAGGCATCATCCCGCCGGACAAGAGGGAAAAAACAACAGTATCGATTAATGGATAATCTATTAGGAATAATTGTGTGCCTCTTAATGTTAGTTGGCTTATTTAATTTAGGAGTATTAGGGACCTTTCTCGATAACTGTTTTAAGATTTTTGTAGGATCATCCTTTCCAATTGCAATGATTATTGTTTTTCTTTATGGATTATGTTTTGCATTGTATGGGCATCGTCCGCATTTCAAAAAACGTTGGATTGCAGGAACTATTATTGCCTATATTGGTTTATTAATGTGGCTTCAGACAGTAATGTTTCAGCGTCTGAATCTTCATGCAAAGGTAATCGAAACTACTTGGAATAGTCTTAGTAAAGTCATTTTTAACGGTGATTCGACTGTTCCGGTTGGTGGAGGGATGATTGGTGCCTACCTATATAATGGAAGTAATATTTTAATTTCAGAAGTTGGAACAGCGGTATTGTCATGGTTGTTAATGATCATCGGAATTATTGTCTTTTTTGCATTACCGTGGCGCGAATTTCTAGTAAAATGTGGAATTGGTATTAAAAAATCTGGAGCAGCAATGGCTAATGCTCACGATCAATTAATGAAAAAGAGAACCGAGAGAGCAACCAAGCCAACTACGGTACCATCAATTAGCGTGCCCCTTGCTAAAGTATCAAGGCAGGTTAAAGATTTTTTTGCTGACCAAGAATCAGCTGAGCCAACTTCAACGCCGCCAGTTTCTCCAGCGATGCCTGCTCAAGATCCTGTTGAGCCAACTATTAGGGTCGCAAGTGAAAGTCAGGTGGAAGAAACTCAGAGTGGGCGCAAGGATGACCGAGACTCGAACCAACATGATGATACGGAAATTAAACTTGCAGGAATTGACGCTAAAGAAGACAATGATTATCAATTGCCGCCAGTCAGCCTGCTAAGTCAAGTAAAAGCAACAGACCAGCAGGAAGATTTGAATAATATCAAAAAGAACACCAAAACGCTCCAACAAACTCTAAAATCTTTTGGTGTGGATGCAACAGTTGAAAATGTTAATTTAGGTCCTTCCGTTACCAAATATGAGTTACGCCCAGCAGTAGGGGTAAAGGTTAGTCGAATAACCCATTTGGCTGATGATTTGGCACTTGCACTTGCAGCTAAAGATATCCGGATTGAAGCGCCGATCCCAGGGAAATCATTAATTGGGATTGAAGTTCCGAACCAGCAAATTGCAACAGTTGGTTTTCGCGATATGGTCGAAAATGCTCCTAGTAATGATAATCCCATGGAAGTTCCGCTTGGTCGCAGTGTCACTGGGGATATCAAAATGGCTGATCTAACTAAGATGCCACACCTTCTTATCGCTGGGGCAACGGGTAGTGGTAAGTCTGTTGCAATCAACGTTATCATTACA
>BLMQ01000005.1:0-4287 GCA_011958095.1 Lactobacillaceae bacterium
ATTTCGTTGTAAATCTCCCTGGATTAATAGCCATTGATCAGGTGGAAAATCCTGTAAGCCATGTTTTTGGCCGAACGCCATGATTGCTTGGGAATCGGTCGTTACTGGAGCAGAATGACTTCCTTGTCGTTGATAATAAAGATACATAACTGTCGCAAAGGCCGCAATTGCTCCGATAGCGGTAATAAAAGTGGCATTCGCTAACAATCCAATGATAAAAAGGACAAAGCCGCCAACGATTCCGATCATTGCGGCGCGAGAAGGATCGCCGTTTGACTGGTTCGTATTTGCCCGAGAAAGCGGTTGGCCATTAAGGAGCCCGGCAAGTTCTGTTTTTTCTTGGGAGGTTAAGGGTGCCGGTAAAGGCTGGTGGTAGTGTGTTTTAATTGCAGTTAATTCCTGTTGCCACTGATTAGCTTGCGTTTGTTGCCGGTGATGTAAAGCCTCCTCCGCTTGTAATTCAACTGCTCGCTCCTTAAGGCGTTGAATTTCCTGGATGCTTTGTGGCGAATGCTTAGTTGCTTGTAGAGACTGATGATCAATAGTTGTCAACCGCTCTTGATAGGCTTGTTGTTGGCGATGAAGTTCTTTTTCTCTAACTTGTAGTTCTTGAGCCATCGTAACTTGCTGATCAGTTAAATAGTCAGCAATTGGTCGAGTTTGGTGGCTATGTTGCCATTCATGGTAAACCGGCCACAACTGCTGTAAATGTTCTAATTTTTGCAAAAGCGGCTGTTGTTTTTGCAATTCTGCCTGTGCTTGCTGTAATTTTTCTTTGTTTGCTTGCAAATTTGCCTGCAGGTCTTGATAACGGTGAAATTTACCGCGCGCTCGATTAATTTTATCCGTCAAATCCGCGTATTGATGGAGGTCTTGATTAAGCGGCCATTTCCGTCCGCGCGGTTTATAGAGATGGTCAGCTTGTTTCTGGTACTGATTGATCAACTGGTCCCACTGCGCACTGCCAACTGCCCCTAATTGCTGCAGATGTTGTTGCCATTCATCCCGATTAAGCTCGTCCACAGCTGTTAAGTCTCGTTGACCAAAACTAAAAAGGGCTTGATAGAGCGACCGATCCATCGGGCCAAGCAGTTGCTTTAATTCTTGCTCACCACCTTGACGTCCTTGTGAATCAGTCACACTAACCTTACCGCCATTCCGCCCGCGTTGCCGTTTAATCACGTAATCATGGCCGTTGATCTCAACTAATACACTTCCACCATAACTAGAAGTAGTTTTCGGAATATACTGGGTAAACCGATTCTTTCCCCGCCCATCCGCAAAGCCAAATAAAACACTAACAAGAAAGGCCATTAAAGTTGTCTTTCCGGCTTCATTAGGGCCATAAATTATTTGGGGGTTAGCTGTAAAGTCAAAAGCTTGATCATGCCATTTGCCAAAGCCATCGATATGAACTTTCTTTATTTTCATATGTTAATCCTCCCGCCGCAATAATTGAGTCGTTGCTTGCTTCAGTTGCTGAAGATCAAGGTTTGTCAACTTAGCGGCTAAATCAGCATCCCGTGCTAAACTTTTTGTTAATTCTGCAATATTAGCAGGGGTAAATACTTCTTGGGCGGCTTGTTGCCAATACTGTTCATCTAGATCAGTCATTGATGGCAACGAATTTTGCTGGTGGAGCAAGAGGTCATAGACCCACCATTTACCATTATCTGCATTTTGATCCTGCAAGTGTTCAAGGACATCCCCATTTGCAAGCAGGTGCCGAATCATTGGGGAAAGTTGCTCAATGTTAGCAATCGTAAGTTCTACTAGTTGGAATGGTGTATTTTTTAGCTTGTCATCAATTGCTTGCGCCAGGGATCGCTCTACTTCAGCAAGACTACTAGTTGGTAAAGCATTAACGGTTAGACTTGTCCATTCAATTTCCGCAACTGGTTTAAATTGCGGCACAAGTTTATTGCCCTGACTTTCCACCAAATAATAGCCGTGCTGTCCGGCTTCATTTTTATGCCGTCCCTGTGGATTACCGCTGTAAATAATTGGCGGCTTCTCATTCAAGATTTGGTGCTTGTGAATATGACCAAGTGCCCAATAATCATATTTTTTAGCGATTAATTCATCGGTCGTAAACGGAGCATAGTGGTTATCTTGACTTTGCCGGACTGCTCCGTGAAGCATCCCGATGTGCCAGGTTTCGTTTCTTTTTGGTGGATATTTTTGTACTTGATCTTCTTGAATCCAGCGCTGATCATAACTAAAGCCGGAAATAGCAACACTGGCATGATTTGCCAAAGTAAGGGTGGTAGTCGTTACACGATTGCCAAAAACATGAACATTTGCTGGCAGCTCTCCTGCATCTTGGACAATTTGATAATCATGGTTACCATAAAGTAGATAAACGGGGATATGGGCTTGATTAAGTCGTTCACATTGCTTGATGAAAAAATCAGTAGCGGCAATGCTTTGCTGATCACGGTCATAAATATCCCCGCTAATTAAAACAAAATCAACTTTTAAGGCAATCGCATCGTCAACAATCTTTTGAAAAGCAGTAAACGTCGATGAGTGGACGCGTTCCCATAACGGCTTGGGCATCGAAGTCAACCCTAAAAAGGGACTATCAAGGTGTAAATCGGCTGTATGAATAAATCTCATAATTTTTCCTCTTAACAATAAAGGAGCTGAGAAAAAATTTGCTTTCTCCCAGCCCCTTACTTGAATCGTAATAAATTAATTATTCTTGTCCTGGCATCTTTGGCATTACTTCACTGTAAAGATCTTGAATTGGACTTGTAATTGTCTTATTCAATTGTTGAAGCATGCTATCAACTTGCCGTTCTTGGTTCATCAAGTCTTGAACAACCTTCTTGCCACTTACTTCCTTGGCAAGGTTTTGGATGTTTTTAATTTCATCATCAGTTGGTTGTTGACCAGTCATTTGCTTGTGTTGAGCATCTGCTTGAGCTTGTTGGAACTTCTTGAAAGTGTCAAAGGTGTCACCGTCAGCCTTTAATGCTTCAAAAGCCTTTTGTAATCCTTGATATTCTTGAGTTTCGCGCAATTGGCGACTAAGTTCATTTGCAGTATCATAAATATTTACAACCATGTAAAAGTCTCCTTTATCTCGTTCTTAAATTAATTGTATCATATTATCCTAGAAAAGCGATCGAACATTGCTCCACCATTGACTCGCCTTATTACCAAAATTATTTACTGATTGGTTGAAGTTATTTACAAAGTCGCCCCCATCTTTGAGGAATGATCCCCATCCTTTAGAGGAACCCTTTGTCTTTTCTTTTGCCCGTGTTTGAGCATCTTCAACTGTGAATTTGGTTCCAGCAGTATTTGGCAAAATCGCACTCATTTCATTCTTGTAAAGGTAGTTAATGCTCCGTTCAGAAATATCGTTTAGCGTGTGGCTTTGGTTTGTATCATCATAGCCTTCCCATGTTGCAACTACTACATCGGGCGTATAACCTACGATCCACTTATCACGATCATTGGAATCATCGCCTTTTACCCCTGAGTTTGTGGTCCCCGTTTTACCGGCAAGCGTATAGCCACTTGGTTTGGCCGTTTCACCAGTTCCGTGGTCAAATACGCCAATTAGCATACTAGTCATTTCTTTGGCTGTCTTACCAGAAATGATCCGCTTATTCTTGCTACCATCATTTTTGGCAATCACCTTTCCAGAAGCATCTTCAATCTTGGTAATGTAGTGCGGTGATGGCATCAACCCATCATTGGCAAAGACTGCATAGGCACGAGCCATTTGTTGCGGTGATACTCCGCGGGTCATACCCCCGAGGGCCAAGGCAAGGTTTTTATCTCCCTTTTCGACCGGCAAACCAAATTTCTTTGCCATGTCATAACCACGATTGACCCCGATCTTATTTAATAACCAGACTGCTGGAGCGTTAAGACTCTCATAAAGGGCCTTATACATCGGCACCATCCCGCTATAGGTATCATCGTAGTTCTTTGGCGTGTAATTATTAGTTCCATACGATTGTTTCTTATCTTGAAGCGTTGAATCATAGAAATATCCATGCTCTAAGGCTGGTGTATATACAACAATCGGCTTAATCGTTGACCCGGGCTGCCGCCGCATCTGCGTAGAACGGTTAAATCCACGGAAGACATGTTTTCCACGTCCACCAACGACCGCGGTAATTCCCCCATTTTTCGGATTCATCGCAATCGAGGCTGATTGAACCATTGTGCCATCGGCTGAGTTCTGTGGGAAGTTATCGTCATCGTCATAAGTTTGCTGCATTGATCGTTGTTGATCTTGGTCCAGCGTCGTATAAATCCGATAACCAT
>BLMQ01000006.1:0-1337 GCA_011958095.1 Lactobacillaceae bacterium
ATCTTTTACCGCTATTCTACCAACGAGGGCTCTTAGTTTCTGTGGCCCTTACTGGACTAGTAATGCTCCCTGGTGGAATTATCAATGCAGCTACTTCTGCAATTGCAGGTCGCCTTTACGATAGTATCGGGGCTAAACGTCCTGCCTTAATTGGTTTTATCCTTGCCCTATTTGGCACTTTGATGCTGGCCTTTACTACACCACATAGTTCCATTATTTACGTCGTATGCGCACATGTCATTTTAATGATTGGTTGTCCTTTAGCAATGTCTCCAGCCCAAACTAGTGCTCTAAGCACGCTTTCTGGATTCGAATCCGGAGACGGCAGTACAATCATGAATACGATGCAACAGGTTATCGGTGCTCTTGCAACAGCCCTAGCTACTAGTTGCTTAGCTTGGGGGAGTTCTTCTATTAGTGGATCTGAAACTGTTCGTTTTACCAATGGTTTCCACTATGGCATTTACTTTGCAACTATCTTAATTGTGGTAGCACTGCTCTTATCATTTAAAATTAAAGATCGGAAAGAGTAAAAAAATCCTCACTACTCATGCAGGTAGTGGGGATTTTTTTACTCTTTAACAATCTTATATGGTAAATAATGGCGGCGATGTTTAGTCAGATAATTATCCATTAACTGTTGGTAAAGTTGTGGATTCACGCTTGATTGTATACTTAAAAGATCAAATTTTTCATTATCCTTTTCAACGGTATAAAGACCTGTTTTGCCAAAACCATTTTTGGCGTAGAAACGATGCCGTCTGATTCGTTGTTCGTTATTAGGTGCTTGAGGATCTGGGCGTTCAGCGCTAAGTGTAATCTGCTTTCCTGCATATCGTTCTTTGATCGCGGTTAGCGTCGCACTACCCAGCCCCTGTCCATGATAGTGAGGATCAATTGCTAGAAAGAAAATATAGGCGATGCGCTTGTTGTAGACTGTGTAGAAAAAGCCAACCCATTTCCCTTCTTCATTATAGATGCTACAAAATTCTGCTTTTCCTGCTTTAGCACGCATTTTAAGTAAAGATAATGGTAAAAGTTCATTTTGTGGAAACACGGTATTATAAACCCGCTTGATATTTTTGAAATCATTTGACTTTGTAGATATTTGACGAACTTTAATCATTTAAAAATCCCTCCATCTATGTAATAGTACCTAGAAAAAACTTACCAGACAAGAAAAAAGAGACTAGCTTTAATTTTAATTAAGCTTCAATGAAATCTTGTTCTTTCGCATGTATGTTTTTACAGCAAAACATACCTCTTAAAATTAAGTGGTCTATTTTTGAAAACTGGGGTAATAATTTCATTTTGTTCTGTCATAAATAAAAAATCTC
>BLMQ01000007.1:0-1148 GCA_011958095.1 Lactobacillaceae bacterium
TTACAGGCGCCCAAGAAAGATAATACAGGGTCAATAAATAATAGTCAAGCGCAAAGTTGAAAATTATTCGTCATCCTCGTCTTCATCTTCTTCATCATGTAATTCTGATAGCTGACCTTCAATACCATCGTCAAGATCATCATCGTCGTCACTGAAGTCATCAGTGTCGTCATCATAATCATCTTCAGAATCGGTGTCATCGTCAGTATCAAGATCCTCATCTTCGGGATCATCATTGTCATAGTCAATTACATCGTCATCGTCATCGGTGTCTGCGAGGAAGGCATTGACTTTACGCCGCTTCTTCTTTGGACGATCATCCTCTTCATCTTCTTCGTTTTCACCAACTGTGGCTTCATCGATAGATTCGAATGGGTACCAAGCACGCAGACCCCAGGTGTTGTCACCAAGGGAAATAAAACTGCCATCAACATTTAAGTCAGTATAGAACTGTGCAAGACGTTCACGAATTTCCTCATCGCTCTTACCCAGATATTGCTGAACCTCGTTGGTCAAATCAACAAACGCCATTGCTTCTCCATGGTGAGCTAAAATAGCGTGTGCGACTTCAATCATTGAAAGTTCTGATTTGTCCTGACCGTCAAAAACCTTTAAATCCAAATTGGTGCACATCCCTTCAAAAAGTCTAAACTACATCATACAATATTAGGCCGCAAATTGCAATTCTAGTTGGTAACTCCCTATTAATTGTCTCGCTTGTTTTAGTTGGTACTTGACAGAAAGGTGACCAGCTGGGGCCTTTACATCAACGTCTTTTTCCAAACTTTCCGTCAACACATCAATTTTAATCATGCCGTATTCTGTTTGATAACGCATGATGGTTTCTTGTGTCGGGTCCAAAAATAGGTTTGTTTCAACATTTCCACGCCTTCTTAAACGGATCAGCTCATCTTCAAATTTGATTTGCACCGGCGTTTCTTGACCGTCTTGGTGTTCAATGTACCGTAAATAATACTTACCATTCATTTCGACAAAAGTACCTTCTTCAGTAAAGGTAAATTTTTCTTGCTGTCCATTTTGATCAATGATCGTTGAGAGATTTACATGAACAGGAATTACACTTTTGATAATAAACTCCTCCTTTCACTTTGCTCATCGTCATTATTATACTCTTTTTACCAATAAAT
>BLMQ01000008.1:0-17623 GCA_011958095.1 Lactobacillaceae bacterium
CCGCCTAAAATTTTTATCTATTTGATCTGTATACTTGACGGGACATAGTGCCATCGGATTTTTGATGAAGGTCTTTTAATATCGAAATTATTATTTAATAAGGGAAATTTCCTAAGCGATCTTTTTCAGTAATAGGACGAATCACTTTGCCTGGGACACCAAGGACAAGGGAGCTATCAGGAATATCTTTAGTAACGACAGTACCTGCCCCGATAACGCAACCATTGCCGATTGTTACACCCGGACAAACTGTTACATTGCTTGCAAGCCAACAGTTATCGCCAATTGTAACTGGTTTGCCATATTCAACGTCATCGAACTGACCGTCAGCTTGTTGACGAATATTACGCTGCTGATACATGAGAGGATGCATAGCTGTAATGATCGAGACGTTTGGACCGCACATTACATTATCTCCAATAGTAACAGGACATGTATCTAAAATAGTAAAGTTAAAATTAGCATAGAAATTCTTACCTATTTTAGTAAACCGACCGTAATCGATATGAATTGGTCCTTGAAGATATATTCCGTCAGCATGCTGAGGAAATAGGCGATCAATAATCATTCCTCGTTCAACAGTATCTTCATCAGTTGTTAAATTATAGTCACGACAAAGACGATGAGCAAGGTGAGAAAACTTATTTAATTCCGGTGTTCCAGGACGATAAGGCTTCCCAGCTAACATATTTTCAGTATTTTTATCCATGAATAATTATTCCCTTCAATTTATGTAAGCGGATACGTTGTGCGTTTCCAGTATGCCTAATTAACCTTAAATTGTCAATTTTTATTAATGAGAAAAATTTGCTAGTTCTGATTGAAACCGACTTCATTATCCGCTATCATTTAAATGTCTAAAAAATAAAAATAGAAAGAAGCTATTGGAATGACACACATTAAATTTGACAGTAGCGCATTAAAGCAATTTGTTCATGAAAACGAACTTGGCGAAATGCAAGCAATGGTTAACGCCGCTAATGATGAATTACGGAATGGAACTGGTGCTGGCGCCGACTTCCGTGATTGGCTCCATTTACCAACCGAATATGACAAAGAAGAATTTGCCCGTATAAAGAAGGCCGCTGACAAGATTCAACGTGATTCAGACGTCTTAGTTGTTATTGGAATTGGTGGTTCTTACCTTGGGGCTCAAATGGCAATCGACTTCTTACATAATACCTTCTACCAAGCTCAAAAGGCAAAAGACCGGAAAGCTCCATTGGTAGTCTTTGCTGGTAACTCCTTGAGTTCAACCTATATTCACGACTTGATCCAATTAATTGGTGATAAAGACTTTTCAATCAATGTTGTTTCAAAGTCAGGAACAACTACTGAACCATCGATTGCCTTCCGAATCTTTAAGGATCTTTTAATTAAGAAGTATGGGGAAAATGAAGCCAATAAGCGGATTTACGCTACTACTGATAAGGCTAAGGGTGCCTTAAAGACTGAAGCAGATGCTCATGGCTATGAAACCTTTGTTATTCCTGATGGGGTTGGAGGACGTTACTCAGTTCTTTCTGCTGTAGGTCTTTTACCAATTGCTGCTTCTGGTGCGGACATTGATAAGTTGATGGAAGGGGCTGCACAAGCGGAAAAGGATTATGTTGATCCTGATCTAACCAAGAACGAAGCCTACCAATACGCTGCTTACCGGAACATTCTTTATCGTAAGGGCTATGAAACAGAATTACTCGAAAACTACGAGCCTAACATGCGGATGTTTGCGGAATGGTGGAAACAATTAGCTGGGGAATCAGAAGGAAAAGACCAAAAGGGAATCTATCCTTCTTCAGCTAATTTCACAACCGACCTTCACTCACTTGGTCAATACATCCAAGAAGGTCGCCGTTTCTTAATGGAAACCGTTGTTAAGCTTGATAAGCCAAATTATGACATGGAAATTCCAACAGAACCAGATAATCTTGATGGTTTAGGCTACTTGAAAGGTAAGACAATGGATTACGTTAACACCAAGGCTTATGAAGCGGTGGTTGCTGCTCATACTGATGGTGGAGTACCAGTGATGACTGTTCATATCCCACAAGAAGACGAATATACTTTAGGTTACCTTATTTACTTCTTTGAGGTTGCGATGGGAATTTCAGGTTACTTAAACGGTATTAATCCATTTAACCAACCAGGTGTTGAAGCTTATAAGACTAACATGTTTGGATTGCTTGGTAAACCAGGATATGAAGAAATTGGTAAAGAATTACGAGCTAAGATGGATAAGAACGATTAGTATAAATTAAATATCATCAAGAAGGGGAATAGCTGTTACGACATAGCTATTCTCTCCTTTTATCTGGAGTATTTTTATGAAAAAAGAAGAATTAATTGAACATCGGGATCGGGTAAAAGATCATTTAGTAGTATGGATTGTTTTAACAATTTGTCTGCAAATATTAACTGTTTTTCATATCTTGGCGTTCTTAAAATATGTAGTATGGCTTTCTGCCGCTTATAGTATTTTACTAATTATCTTGTGGTGTTATTTAGAATTTAAAATTTTATACATTAATAGGTGATTAGTTAATAAACCGTTTTATGTTATAATATACTCATAAGGTACTGGAATATGTACACTATTAGTATAAATAAAATTATAAAATGCACAGAGGATAAAAATGATAAATGACCATCGTAACCTTTCCCGAATACAAAATAAAAAACTCGTATTACAACAGTTATTTAATAATGCTGAAACATCACGAGCAGAAATAGCACGCCAATTAAATTTAAATAAATCAACTGTTTCGTCAATATACGATGAATTAAATGAAGATGGATTTATTGAAGGAGTGCGACAAGGGGAATCAACAAGTAGTGGTGGTCGAAAGCCTCACCTTGTCCGTTTAAATCGTAATTATGGATATGTTGCAAGTTTTAATATTGGGACATCATATATGGCCTCGATGTTTAATTATCTTAATGGTGAGATTATTCAATATAATCGTAAACCAATAGAAAAATTTGATATTTTAAACATTATGCAAATGATAAAAGAAGAGATAAAAAAACTTCAGCAAGTTGATTCAACTCAACATGGGCTATTAGCTATTGCTTTTTCAATTCATGGAATAGTGTTTAATAATAAAATAATAGATTCACCTTTCTTAGCACTACAAGGAATAGACTTGGAAGAGTATTTTAGTAAAGAGTTTAATGTTCCGGTTGTGTTAGAAAACGAAGCTAATTTATCGGCAGTATTTGAACAAGATTTTGGAACTAACCAAGAGACATGTGATTTAATTACAATTAGCATTCATGGGGGGATTGGTGTAGGCATTATTGCTGGTCATAATCTGTATCGAGGTTATCGCGGAATGGCTGGCGAAATTGGCCGCAGTTTAATGACAAATGATTTAGACAGTGGGTCACGACAACTTGTTAAGGTAGAATCGCTATGTTCAGAAGATGCCATTATCCGACAAGTAATGAATGCTAAAAACTTAACAAAACTTACGAGTGAAGACTTAGTTAAACTCTACCGCGAAGACGATCAAGTAAAACAGATCTTAAATCATGCAGCGCAGTTGATTGCTGAAGTTTCTTATAATGCGATTGTTTCTTATGGACCAGAAAAAATATATTTTAATTCAACATTATTCGAAGATTTGCCTGTAATGTATGAAATGGTACGAGATCGACTTGTAGAATTAGGAATCTTTTCTCCAATTCAAATGATAAAAGGTTCACGAATGACTTCTTTACTGGGAGCAAGTTCATTAGCAATTCATCGTGCCTTAGGATTAGATGATTATCTACTGCATTTTCGATGGCCAAAAGAAGTAAAAAACATTAATTAAATAGAGCGTAAGTAAAAACTTATTATCTAAACCATAGAGTTTTTACTTACGCTCTTAATTTTTAAATAAGACCGAAACGATTTCTTACTGCTGTATTAATGCAGTTTGCTAATTTTTCTTTGACTTTTTGATTAACGTCGGCATCATTTTTATCATCTTTTAGATATGCGTCGACTACCATCGATGCCATTATATGTTTAGGATCAGAAAAAATCTTAACATTCATATATTTAGGATTTTCTGCCGGAACATCCTTAAATGTAAGAGTAATGGTTTTTCCATTAACCTTGATTGTGACGTTTCCGCCTTTTCCTAAAGTATAATTGATCTCACTTGGACTACAATTTTTATATGCTATCATTAACTTTCTCCTTCCCATCGTTGATTCTAATTTCAGTATATCATAATTTTATTTATAAACATAAAAGTCAGACCAGTTATCCAGTCTGACTAAATTTATTAATTTTCTTTTTGAATTGAAGTAGCTTCTGGTGCTGTATCTTTTTGCTTCTTTGATGCTTGAGTTCGTAGCCACTGTTCAATTTCTTCCAGAGACTTGCCTTGTGTTTCAAAGACCTTGGAGTGGACGAACCAAATAGCAAGAAGACAAAAGATTCCATAACCGATAAAGAGAGTACCTTTACCGAAGAGACTTAGTAGAGGAGGGAATGTTAATGAAACAATTGCATTAGCAGTCCAATTAACACCAGCAGCAAAAGAATTCCCAAGACCACGAATGTTAAGTGGGAACATCTCACCAATCATTGTCCACATAATAGGACCCCAAGTACCGGAGAAAGAGGCAATGTAAATAACCATTGAAATAACAGCGATATCGGCAGCAAATTTTGAATCACTAGAATACATTAATCCCCAGCACATAATAAAGAGAGTAATCCCCATTAGCCATCCACCAACGATTAACATTTTACGGCGACTAACTTTATTCATAAGGTAGATTCCGATAAAGGTTACAATAACATTAAAGATACCGATCCAAATATGGGAAAGTAAGGCAAAATGAACACCAAAACCAGCATCAGTAAAAATAGTTGGTGCATAGTAAAGAACTGTATTACAGCCCATTACCTGTTGAAAAATAGCTAAACCAACAGCCGCAATTAAAGCTGGACGAACCATTAGCCCGAATAGTTCTTTCCATCCGCCAGAAACGATTTCCGCTTGCTTCTTAATTTTTGCAATATCTCCATTAACAACATCTGCATCATTATTATTCATTGTCATAAGAACTTCGCGCGCAACGTTTTCTCTATCATTACGAACCAAGTAACGTGGAGATTCGGGAAGGATAATTGCCCCGATAAATAGGATTGCTGCTGGAAGTGCCGCAAAACCAAGCATCCATCGCCAACCAGTATATATTCCTTGAAGAGAATAGTTAAGGATATATGCTAGAAGTAAACCAGACATAATCATGAATTGGAACATTCCTGACATCATTCCACGCTTAGCAACAGGCGCTAATTCGGCTAAATAGGTTGGAATTAACGAAGAAGCAGCACCAACAGCTAAACCAAGGATAATTCGTGTAAAAATCAAAGTCCAAAATTCTGGAGCTAAGCCTGAACCCAAAGCTCCGATGAAAAAGAGAATAGATGTTAATAATAGCAACTTACGACGTCCAAATCGATCTGAGAAGGGGCCAATTGTAATCGCTCCAATAATAGCACCGACAAGAACTGCCGAAACAACCCATCCTTGTTGCCAAGAGTTCAGTGATAATTGCTTTTCGATGAATAGGATAGCACCTGAAATTGATCCGGTATCATATCCAAAAAGTAAACCACCCAAAGCAGCAAAGAAGTAAATCCAACTTGCTGATAATTTATGTTTCATGTTGAATCTCCTAACTATATATACAGACAGCAATAATTAGTGTAAGTTGGTTGTTTGTATTTAGTTAGTTTAGATAAAGAACTAACCTTCATAAGAGAGTATAACATTTATTATTATCTTTTGAAAGTGCTTTCTTTTTTTGTTTATCTATTAAGTTTGTTAAATTATACATTGTGTATCGATCATAAAATGACAAAAACAAGTTATAAAAAGCGCTAACAATCAAAATGAAGATAAGTGATAATATACATATATAGGAGATACGGATGAAGAAAGGAGTAGTAATTTTGCAAAAGTTTATATCTATTCCAACAATTGAGTCAGGCCTATATATGTTTGGAGGGCATCAACACACTGTTAATGGCGGTTGGAGCTTTTTTGAACAAAAGCATCAAGTATTTGAAGTAATGATAGTAATTGATGGCTATCAATTAACAGAGATTCGTGACCACGATTCAATGATTTTGGGACCAGGGGATGGGATTATTATTGCTCCTGGTACACTACATACTAATAGTAATATGAGTAAAACAGCCCCGATGACATATATGTGTTTACATTTTGACTTTGAGGATATTCAGCTACGATCACAAATTATTAGTTTAATTAGTAACCAGTTGATTCCAGCAAGCTCACAGTTAGCAAAAGCTTCTCAAAAAATGTTAAATGGAATTGTTAAGCTTTGCCGTAATAAAAGCCGTTCTAGTGATTTTAGTATTCAAGTCGAAATTGAAATACTTTTACTAAAATATTTGAAGCAGGTTAATTCATTAATTAAAGAGAAATATAGCCACAACAGCTCGCTTCCTTTTTCTAATAAGGAGGCACAGATTAGTCGCGACTTAGTAATTGCAATTGAAAACCGAGTTAATAACGATGATGAAAAGCCATCCTTTAACTTTAGTGATTTATGTAAAGAGTTAGGAATTAGTAGTGGGTATGGACATCGAGTTTTTAAGAAGGTTTATGGTACAACCCCCTTGCATTTTATTGATCGTGAAAAGTATAAAAAGGCTCAACGACTCTTAGAATATTCTGGAAATTCAATTGAAGAAGTAGCTTATATGGTAGGAGCAGCTAACGTTTCAATCTTTAGTAAGCAGTTTAAGAAATGGTCCGGATATTCGCCCAGTGAATATCGTAAGCAAATTATAAAGAAACGCTCAGTAAGGTCAAAAAATCAAACAGGATATTTTGAATAGGTGAGTAAAAATAGATCATAAATTGACAAATACTTGTCAGTATATGGTCTATTTTCTTTTTATGAAAGCGAATACAATGAATTCAGATGGAAATATCTGTCAGTTTATACAACTAACTTACATGAGATAAACTGAAAGGGTGAAATCAAATGGAGAATGTACCAACTGGAAAAATTGGTGAGACAGAGAAACCTATCTCTCAAGAAAAAGTGAATGAATTTGCAAAACTTTCATGGCGTGAACGAATTTGCTATGGAGCAGGAGATTTAGCACAGAACTTAATTTTTGGAACAATTGGTTCAATGTTATTGTTCTATCTCACTACTGTATTTGGAATTTCTGCAGCCGCTGGGGCAACAATCTTTTTAATCGTACGTTGGGTAAATGTTTTTTGGGATCCATGGGTTGGAACAGTTGTTGACAAGAGTCACTTTAAACATGGTGGAAAGTATCGGCCATTTTTAATTTACTTTGGAATTCCGCTAACAATTTGTTGTGCACTGCTTTTCTTACCAATCCCTGCTGTTCGTGGAAATATATTTTATGCATTCTTTATGTATTTAGCTACTGCATTAATTTATTCATTTGTTAATATTCCATATGGATCATTAAATGCATCATTAACACGCGATAATGATGAAGTGTCAACTTTAACAACAGTTCGAATGACAGAAGCGAATATTGGGAACCTATTAGTGTATACTTTCTTACCACTATTTGTTCAATTAGCATCTCCAGATAAAAAATTACAAAGTATTGGCTTGTTTGGTATCAGATTAGATTTAGGGAATTATGCTTCTCCTCATGCTGCTAATGCTTATTTCAAAGTAATGATAGTTTATATGATAATTGGATTTATCATGTTGTTATGTACTTATTTTGGAATTAAAGAACGAGTTTTACCAACAGAAGAGGAAACTAAATCAGTTAAGTTTTCTGATTTATGGAACGAGTTAATTGAAAATAAACCACTTCAAGTCTTAGGTTGGTTCTTCTTAATCAGTTTTACGTTTATGTTTTTTGGTAATACGGTATGGCCATTTTTCTTGCAATATAATATTGGTCATTCAGAATGGATGGCATCAATTAATTTAATTGGTTCAATTCCGGGAATTTTCCTTGTCTTTCTTTGGCCGCTTATTCGCCGAAGCATTGGTAAAAAAGGCTTTTTCTACTTATTTTTAACATTCTTTATTATTGGACAATTAATTTTATGGATTTGGTCTTTCCCAGCATTTAAGAACAATATTACTTTAGGATATATTGGACGTTTTATCATGCAATGGGGAATTACTGCTGCTACGGGTTATATGTGGTCACTTGTTCCTGAAGTTATATCTTACGGTGAATGGCATTCTAAGAAACGGGTAGCTGGGATTATCAATTCGATTATGGGACTGTTCTTTAAGATCGGACTAGCCTTAGGGGGAATTATTCCAGGATATATTAATGCCTTTTGCCACTTTAATGGAACAAAGACTACTCAACCTGCTTCAGCGTTAACTGGTATTTCTATTTCGATGATCTGGATTCCAATTGTTTTAGCAGTTATTGGTATGTGGGTTATGAGCAAATATCCTTTAAGCGATCCAGAAGTTGACAAAATCAACCATGAAATCGAAGCCAAGAGAAATGCTACTAAGAATTAATTAAAGGAGACATCTAACTATGAATATTTATGTAGATAAAAACGTACCTATTGATGGAAATGGACAGAAAACTCATCCATTCAAAACAATTCAAGCAGCGGCCAACACTGCTCAGCCTGGCGACACTGTTTTAGTAGCTCCTGGAATTTATCGGGAAAATGTTAATCCAAAAAATAGTGGAACTTCAAGTAAACGAATTACGTATAAGTCATCAGAAAACTTGGGTGCTGTGATTACCGGAGCAGAACGAGTAACAAGTTGGGAAAAGATTGATGACAATGTTTGGAAAGTTAATATTCCTAATGGTGTTTTTGCAGATTATAATCCGTACACAACTAAAGTTTATGGTGATTGGTTTGATGCACGTATTATTGCTCATACAGGTGAAGTGTATCTGAATGATAAAGCATTATATGAAGTTAACTCATTAGATGAAGTGAAAAAACCAGTCCGTAATGAGAAATCGTGGTATCCCAATGATACTTTATATACATGGTTTACTGAGCAGGATGATCGTAATAACGAAACGATCATTTATGCTAATTTCCAGGGAAATAATCCCAATAAAGAAAATGTAGAAATTAATGTTCGTAAGAATTGTTTCTATCCTCAAGCAGAAGGGATAGGGTATATTACATTATCGGGCTTCGGTGTAACCAAAGCCGCAACTCAATGGGCACCACCAACAGCTTACCAAGAGGGGATGATTGGGCCTCACTGGTCAAAAGGATGGATTATTGAAAAATGTGATATTTCCCATTCAAAGTGTTCAGGAATTTCATTAGGAAAGTATCTTCAACCCAATAATGATAATAAATGGTCAAAATGGAAGTATAAAGATGGTACCCAAACAGAACGTGATGCCATTTGTCAAGCTTCTTATGAGGGATGGGATAAAGAGCATGTTGGATCGCATATTGTTCGTGAAAATCATATTCATGACTGTGGTCAAACCGGTATCGTTGGTCATTTAGGTGGAGTATTTTCTTTGATTGAAGATAATGATATTCATGATATTAACGTTCGTCAGAATCTTGCAGGTGCTGAAATAGGTGGTATTAAGATGCACGCTGCAATTGACGTAACATATCGTCATAATCATATTCATCATTGTACTCGTGGCTTATGGTTGGACTGGCAAGCCCAAGGAACACGAGTAACTCAAAATGTGTTTGATCATAATAGTTTACCAAATGACTTTAAGGTTACAAAAGATAATTTAGATGATGTTTTATCTGGTCTCGGGGAAGATATGTGGATTGAAGTTTCTCATGGGCCAACATTGATTGATAATAATCTCTTGCTTTCTGATCGATCTGTTCGTTTAGCAGCTCAAGGGGTAGCATTTGTTCATAATTTAATTGCAGGAAGTTTTACGGCAACTGGACGTGGTACTGATAACAATTCTGTTAATTTACCTTCTAATCGATTTACACCATATCATGAAATTCATGGTACTAAGGTAATGGGCTTTATGACCATTCAACATGGAGATAACAAATTTTACAATAATATTTTTGTCCAACAAAAGTTACGCCCAGAAATACAAAAACTAGCGAATATGAAGAAAGATGAATCAGATGATTGGGATGATTATAACTTTAAGGTTGGTACAAAACCATTTGATAACTATCCAACATTTGAAGAATGGAAGAAACAGTTTGATGGATATTGTGGAATTTATGCACCAAATAGTGATCATTATTATAACCATTTGCCAATTTGGAGCGCGGGCAATATTTACTTTAATGGTGCAGAACCATGTAATATGGAAAAAGACGCCATTATTTCTGATAAAAAAATTCAATTAAAACTTGAACAACGAGATGAGGGACTATTTCTTAAAACCAATCTTTTTAATGCGGTGCCTACAAAAACAGATGGCGTCATTTCCACTGATACAATCATGATGGCATTTGAACCGGAAGAAAAATATGAAAACCCTGATGGTACTCCAATTATATTTAACACTGATTTCTTTGGTACTCATCGAGAAGGAATTAAAGTGACAGCAGGGCCATTTGCTAAAGGTAACGAAGCAAGTAGTAGATTATTTTAAAAAGAGATGTAATAAAATATGAAAAAAGTAGCATTAACTTTTGATGATGAACCTTGGCAAGCCACTACTCCGCATGTATTAGAAATTTAAAAAAGTATCATATACCGGCTACATTTATGATTTGGGGTGAACATGCAGAAAAGTAT
The DNA here is from genome assembly GCA_011958095.1 of Lactobacillaceae bacterium. Classification (GTDB taxonomy): domain Bacteria; phylum Bacillota; class Bacilli; order Lactobacillales; family Lactobacillaceae; genus Limosilactobacillus. The sequence goes on from BLMQ01000008.1 coordinate 10,729, forward strand.
CCAGAATTATTAAAAGAGGAAGCAAAGTGTTTACTATTTACTTTAGGTAATCATACTTATCATCACAAAGATTTGACTAAATTATCAATTAAAGAAGGTAAAAATGAAATTGCGAAAAATGATGAAGTAATTGAAAAAATTACAGGTCAGCAACCGGAAGTAATTAGACCCCCGTAATCGACCGACAATTATTTGGTCATTAGATACAAAAAAGTTGGGATCATCATGATAAGGATAAATTTTTGGAAAATGTTAGACAAATTCATAATGGAGATATTGTTCTAATGCATGATTTTCAGCCTGCTGATTCAGATGCTATTGAACTTCTAATTAAGTTTCTACTTAAAGATGGATTTACGCCAGTATCACTTAAAGAGTTAGTTGGGAAAGATAATTTTTATAATCAACAAATTATTTATAGTCAAGACCGTTTTATCATTGACGACAAAGAAGCATAGAAATCAATAATAAGTAGAGACGCTAAACTCACAGGAAACTAGATTTAGTTACTGTGAGTTTTTGTGTAGATTGTGTTGTATTTTATATTATCTTCTTGAACTTTTTGCACAAAATTCAAAGAAAGGGTTTACAAAATTGTTTTAAGGGTATATATTAAGAATTGTAAGTTAGTTGTTTATACAAACTAAATGAATGGGAGGCCGTAAATATGGCTGATTTATGGAATGATATTGATAAAATTGAATACGAGGGACCACATAAAAGTATTAAGTCTGGTTTGTTCTACCAATACTACAACCCGGATGAAGTAATTTTAGGTAAGAAAATGAAGGATTGGCTTCGTTTCTCAGTTGCATATTGGCACACATTCGATCAACGGTTAGTTGACCCATTCGGTGATGGAACTGCTCAACGTCCATATGATAAATACAGTGACCCAATGGATTGCGCTTTAGCAAAGGTTGATTATGCATTCGAATTTTATAACAAATTAGGTGTTGATTTCCTTTGTTTCCACGATCGTGATTTAGCTCCAGAAGGTGACACACTTCGCGAAACAAACAAGAATTTGGATCGAGTAGTTGATAAGATTGTTGAATATCAAAAAGCTACCGGCATGAAAGTTCTTTGGAATACTTCAAACCTCTTTACAAATCCACGGTTCTTAGAAGGTGCTGGTACTGCTCCTTCAGCAGAAATTTACGCTTATGCTGCTGCTCAATTAAAGCACAGTCTTGAAGTTGGTAAGCGCGTTGGTTCAGAGAACTATGTATTCTGGGGTGGACGTGAAGGATATGAATCACTTTGGAACACAGATATGAAGCGTGAACAATCTCATATTGCTAAGTTCTTCCACATGGCTAAAGATTACGCTAATGAAATTGGTTTTGACGCTCAAATGCTTCTTGAACCAAAGCCAAAGGAACCAACTACTCACCAATATGACTTTGATGCTGCAACAACGATCAACTTCATGCGTGAATATGGTCTTGATAAGGACTTTAAGCTTAACCTTGAAGGTAACCATGCTAACTTAGCTGGTCACACGTACCAACATGAAATTCGAGTTGCTCGTGAAGCCGGATTACTTGGTTCTCTTGATGCTAACCAAGGTGATAAGTTAATTGGTTGGGATATTGATGAATATCCATCTAACCTTTATGAAACTACTGCTGCTATGTGGGAAGTTATTCAAAACGGTAGCATTGGACCTCGTGGTGGATTAAACTTTGATGCAAAACCACGTCGGACATCGTTTAAGCCTGTAGATCTCTTCTATGGTCACATTGTTGGTATGGATAGCTTTGCTGCTGGTTTACGGGTTGCTGCTGCTATGAAGGAAGACGGTTTCTTAGATGATATTATTAAAGAACGTTACTCCACGTGGGATGAAGGCTTAGGTAAGAGTATTGAAGATGGCAATGAAAACTTTGCTAGTCTTGAAGAAAAAGTAATTGATACTCCACAAAGCGAATTGTTAGCAGCCACACATTCAGACCATCTTGAAGAAATTAAGGACACAATTAACCACTACATGATTGAAACGCTTGCTAAGTAAACATCTCCTATCAATCCAAAAAACTACAACATGACAAGCATTCACTCAATACGAAAAAAAGTCATATAATAAAAGGGCCGAGGCAATCAACTTTGCCCGACCCTTTTTGGTTAAGAAGGGAATGAAATTATAATGAACGAATATGTAATTGGGGTCGACCTAGGTACAAGTGCAGTCAAGGTTTCAGCGATGGACCGTGATGGCAAGATTGTTGCGCAACAAAGCTATGGCTATGATCTTCATCAGCCTCATCCTGGCTACAGCGAACAAGATCCGCGAGATTGGCTTTATGGAACAACGATTGCAATTGATCGATTAATTTTAAGAGATGGATTAAAGGCTGAAGAAATTGATGGAATCTCATTCTCAGGACAAATGCACGGGCTGGTTTTGCTGGATGCTAATGGACAAGTATTGCGACCAGCGATGCTATGGAATGATACGCGGACGACTAAGCAATGTGAAGAGATTAAAGAAAAAATGGGCGATAAATTTATCGAGATTACTGGTAACCGTGCCTTGGAAGGATTCACTTTACCTAAGATTTTGTGGGTTAAAGAAAATGAACCAGAGATTTGGGCAAAAGCAAAAAGTTTCTTATTGCCTAAAGATTATGTTCGCTATGTAATGACTGGTAAACAGGCAATTGATTATTCCGATGCCACCGGAACAGTCCTATTTGATATCAAGAAGAATACTTGGAGTAAAGAAATCTGCGATGAATTTGGCATCTCTATGTCGATGTGTCCCCCATTAATTCGTTCAATTGATGAAGCGGGGACAGTTACTGATTCTTATTCGATGTTCTCAGGATTAAAGACGACCACTAAAGTTTTTGGTGGTGGCGGTGATAATGCTTGTGGAGCCGTTGGAGCAGGTATTCTAAAGCCAAATATGGTAATGAGCAGTATTGGAACATCAGGCGTGGTTTTGAAATATGAGCCCGATGCAAATGTAAATTATCACGGTGCCTTACAGTATGAGTGTCATGCAATTCCTGATACTTACTATTCAATGGGGGTTACGTTAGCTGCGGGGCATTCGTTAAACTGGTTCAAACATACTTTTGCAAAAGATGAAGATTTCACAGCAATGGTTAATAGGGCAGCTGAACGGCCATTGGGAGCTAACGGTTTGATTTTCACGCCATACCTTGTCGGTGAGCGAACGCCATACGCTGATGCTGATGTTCGGGGGAGCTTTATCGGTGTTGACAGTATGCAAAATAAGTATGATTTTGTTCGTTCAGTGATTGAAGGTATTACTTTTAGTTTCCGTGATATCCTAAATATTTATGATCAACATGGTCAAGACTTTGATACGGTTGTTGCCATTGGTGGTGGAGCTAAGAGTGAATTTTGGCTGCAACTACAAGCTAATATCTTTAATAAAAAAGTAGTTTCATTAACAAATGAACAGGGTCCAGGCCTCGGTGCTGCGATGTTAGCTGCAGTAGGTCTGGGATGGTTTGATTCACTTCAAGATTGTGCGAAGAAGTTCGTTCATTTTGGTAAAACCTATGAGCCACAGCCAGAAATAGTAGCAAAATATAATGCGCTCTATAAAATATATCATCATGTTTATGACCAAACTAAAGATCTTAGTCACGATATTATGAAATTACGAAATTGTTGGGATTAATAAAAGCGTCTTACCAAAAAATTTAACGGTAAGGCGCTTTCAAAAGAACTTAGATAATGTAAATAACGGAGAAAATAACCGTCTTAAGGTCATTTTCTCCGTTATTTTATTGTTAATTTATTTCTTGAATCAATCCATTAAAGAAGTGTTTTAGTGACACTTGCCCACCATTAGTACGCTCTCCTTTGAGAAATGAAATTTCATTGTGGACATTTTTATATTCATATAAGTTATTCGCATATTCCAAAATAATATCGTTTTCTGGATAATCCATACACATATGTGCGAGATTATTAAGGCCAGTTTTTATATCGCGTCGAATCCGTTGGAAAATTATCTTTTTGCCATGCTCATCACATTGGAAAAATTCTTCAAAATTAACCTCATCAAAACTAATTTCCCGTTCAATCATCGTATTAATAAGTTTGTTAATTGCAGGAGCGCCATTTCCAGCTGTAATCCCGAGAAAACGTAAGATGGACTGAGCATTTTCTTTTTTCTTGTTTTTCCCGCTAATCGTAACTGTATTATTATTCGTTGCAGCACCACTTACAAGGTCCAAAACTTGAAGGAGGCGGTTAGACATATTAATATTTTGCGCTGCTAGTTTAATCACTGACTTAACTTCTGCAATGTTTAGTGGTTTTTCAATAAAAAAATCAATCCCATGTTGATATGCACTTGTTTTGACAGAAGGTAGAATTGCTTGAGCAGTCATAATGAAGTGTGGATAATGATGACTGTCCTGAATTTTTTGAATAAGTTGAATTCCATCCATTGCTGGCATTGCATAATCGATAAACATGATATCAATTCCTAGGCGCATTGCATCATCATAGGCCTGTTGCGGGTTAGAAGTTGTTCCGACGACAGTATTATTGAAATCATTTTCAATAATATTGGATAATAAATGAATAATTTTACTATCATTATCTAAAATATAAAAATTCATGTATTTTCACCGATTTCTTGATGTTGTTTGAAGTATTTTGAAACACTATTTAATTTTACTCTTTGTGAAGATAATAGACAATAGAGTTGCTGTTTTACAAATATGTAGCTGTTTCCGCTTACATCCTTGTGAATAAAGAGATTGTTGCAAAAAAACGCTGAATTTTTTTCTGTTATTTATGGAGTCTTTTTGAAGCATTATGAAACTTTAGCCTATTATAGTACTTGTATTAAGACCTTAGGAGGAAATAAAAATGGCTTTTAATTTACGTAATCGTAGTTTCTTAACTCTTGCAGATTTTAACACTCGGGAAATGGAATATATGCTTGATCTTGCTGAAGATTTAAAGAAGGCAAAATATGCTGGTTATGAAGGCAAGAATCTTAAAGGTAAGAACATTGCTTTAATTTTTGAAAAGAGTTCTACTCGTACTCGTTGTTCTTTTGAAGTTGGTGCTAAGGATGAAGGTGCTCATGTAACTTACCTTGGCCCATCAGGTTCACACATCGGTCACAAGGAATCTGTTAAGGATACTGCACGAGTTCTTGGTGGAATGTTTGATGGTATCGAATACCGTGGATTCTCACAACGCAATGTTGAAATTTTAGCTAAGTACTCTGGTGTACCAGTTTGGAATGGTTTAACTGACGAAGACCACCCAACACAAGTACTTGCTGACTTCTTAACCGCTCACGAAGTATTGAAGAAGCCTTACAAGGACATCAAGTTTGCCTTTGTAGGTGACGGTCAAGACAATGTTTCAAATGCATTGATGCTTGGTGCCGCTGTAATGGGGATGGAATACCACGTTGTTACTCCTAAGGAATTGGAACCAACTAAGGAAACTCTAGATAAGGCTAATGAAATTGCTGCCAAGACTGGTGCTAAGATTGTTGTTACTAATGACATCAAAGAAGGTGTCAAAGGTATGGACGTAATCTATGCTGATGTTTGGGTATCAATGGGTGAATCTGATGATATGTGGGAAAAGCGGATCAACCTTCTTAAGCCTTACCAAGTAACAATGGATGTTATGAAGGCTACTGAAAACCCTAATGTTCTCTTTGAACACTGTCTTCCTGCATTCCACAACCTCGACACTGAAGTTGGTAAGGAAATTGAAAAGAAGTTTGGCTTAAAGGAAATGGAAGTTACTGACGAAGTATTCGAAAGTGAACATTCAGTTGTCTTCCGTGAAGCCGAAAACCGGATGCACACTATCAAGGCTGTAATGGTTGCAACTTTGGGTGAACAAAACTAATTAGGAGGCATTTGCCATGGCTAAAGTAGTCGTTGCTCTAGGGGGAAATGCATTAGGCAAATCACCTGAAGAACAATTAAAGTTAGTAAAGAATACTGCTTCCTCATTAATTGGGCTAATTGCTGCAGGAAATCAAGTAGTTATTAGTCACGGTAATGGTCCACAAGTGGGTGCCATTAATTTAGGGATGAATTTTGCTGCTGAACACGGTAAAACTGCTGCTTTTCCTTTCCCAGAATGTGGTGCAATGAGTCAAGGTTATATTGGCTACCATTTGCAACAAAGTTTAGAAAATGCATTACACCGTCGTTGGATGAATAAGAGTGTGGCAACGATTGTAACGCAAATTGCAGTTGACCCTAATGATCCTGCTTTTGAAAATCCATCAAAGCCGGTTGGTGACTTCTACACTAAAGAACAAGCTGATGAAATTGCCAAAGAAAAGGGCTACACTTTTAAAGAAGATGCGGGCCGTGGATACCGTCAAGTTGTTCCTTCTCCACTACCGATGAAGATTATGGAACTTGGTAGCATCAAAACATTGATTGACGCTGACAAGCTTGTTATTGCCGGTGGTGGTGGTGGTGTACCTGTAATCATCACTGATAAAGGACTTGAAGGAGTTCCAGCGGTTATTGATAAGGACCGTTCAAGTGCCTTGCTAGCTGACAAGATCGATGCCGATAAGTTGATTATTTTAACTGCCGTTGATCATGTTTATGTTAACTATGGAAAGCCAGATGAAAAAGCCCTTAAGACGTTAAACGTTGCAGAAGCTCAAAAATACATGAAGGAAGGACAATTTGCTGCTGGTAGTATGCTACCTAAGATTGAAGCATGTCTTTCATTTGTTGAAGGTCATCCAGAACGAGAAGCATTAATTACTTCATTAGATGGTCTTGATGATGCTCTTGCCGGTAAAGTCGGGACAGTTATTCGTGATAACTAAAAAGAAGAGTGAGCGAGACCGAAGTCACTTGTGACTTCGTTTTCGAGCCCCCGCAAGCAACAATAGGCCTCCAAT
>BLMQ01000009.1:0-20300 GCA_011958095.1 Lactobacillaceae bacterium
CCGCCTAAAATTTTTATCTATTTGATCTGTATACTTGACGGGACATAGTGCCATCCCATCAGCCATTACTTGACTTTTAATAAGTTTACCTGTTCCTTTATCTATTAGTCCATTTTCTATTTGCTCTTTTATTGCTGAATTGATATCATTCTCTAGTGTTTCTAAGTCCTCTTGTTTTTGTGCAAAATTATCGAACATTCCTAAATATTCTTTCTTTATTAGCGTAAGAGGAAGCCTAATTGCTAATGGCCAATTCCAACTAGCTATACCAGACCCATTGGGCATAAAGGCATATATACCATCATTCCTTAAATAATACGATGTTGGTCCATTAACGAAAACATCTCCAGAATACGGTAATCCATATTTTTTATCTTCTCCATATGAGACAGCTCTTAAATATTTATATGCAATTCCTCGTAAATATTTTGCGGTATTGTCGACACTCTTCAAAAAATATGTTAATGGTAGTTGTTGTCCATTTTGGAATGTATATCCTTGTAAGTTACTTGTATAATCAAAAGCATAGGAGGATGCTCCATGTCCTGCTACTGTTGATTGTAGAAAAGATGTATAACCATTCCGATCAAATGTGACTTTTGGTCTTGTATATTCTACTAACCCATTATCAATAGATCCACTTCGTACTCGCACAAGTTCTTTTGTATCTATTTCACTGCTATTTTTGCTTGGTTTAGCATCAATATTTTTATCATTATTAGTGTACGAGGCGGAATATGTGTGTGTATTGATAAAGTTATTATAATCTTTTCCCCCAGCTTCTGGGTAATAGGTAAAGATCTGTGTCTTTATAAAATTATCACTTTGATCTGCTAATACATTTGATAATTTACTTATACTTTGGTAATTTTTGTTATTACCATTGTAATTAAATCGATACTGTAAGCTATCCGATGGAATAGCATAGGTCATTTGTCCTCGATTTATGGGAATATCTTGAAAATTTATACTTTTTTGCTGTGTTTGTGTATCAAAACCGTATTTAGAAGAACCCCAGGTTACAAGTGTCGGATTAGGTTCTATATTCTCCGCATATTTATAAGCATCTTGATTTTCTGAATTATTTTCATAAAGTTTTATATTGAAATCTATAGGGTCTTGCTGATATTTTTCTACTATTGAAGTAGTAGTTTCTGACATGGTTTCATCTGCATTTACTTCTATTGCTGAGCTAACCATAAAGACACTTCCAGCAATCAGACCTATTACCAAATTTTTCTTTGCCTTATATAATTTTTTATGCATTTTCAATTACTCCCCCATTTTAATTAACATACACTTTTTATATTATTAGTTTTAGTTTTGTTATTACAATTTTTTAGAATAACCGTCTCATTATATATCCCCAATTATCTTCAACTTTCAAATTCATTACATGTATATTCACAACAATAAAATATCATCATTTACGATTACCATTTAAAATTATTGCATCTATCTTCTCGTGACAATATGCTTTTTTATACTATTCTAATTATAAAGCTAAAAAGGTAATATTGACTTAGATGTTTTTGGAATTCCCTTATCATTTACTTTTAGTTCATATGAATAATCATTTTCACTGGAAACTAAGACCGTCCCTATTGGCATTAGTGGTAGTCTTTTCACATCTAATTGAGTTATAGTTGGAACATTCTCTAGAATAAATCTTAAATCTATATTATTTTGAATTCTATGGATAAAATATGTCTTTATCTGTGATAATACAACTGTGGAGAGCTCACTAGGTCTCTGACTTATTACTATTAAGTATGTTCCAAACTTTCGACCTTCTCTACTTACTCTGTCGAAAATATTATTTATATTCCCATTTTGAAGCATATATCTGTGTGCTTCATCAAAGATTAGATAGCAAGGTGCTAACTTATCTCTGTCCTTTTCTTCTTTTTTCTTAGTTAGAATTTTTCGAGTCAGATAAGTTGAAAATAATTTTAGTAAATCATCATCAAAACTTGATACTTGTAAGATTATAAACTTACTTTCATTATTTTCGATATCATTGACTATCGATTTATTAGGCGAAAAGAAATTTTCAGAATATTTTGTTTCCAAATCCCTTAATCTAGTTAAAATTCCTTCTGTGTGTGCACGAATACTATTATTACCTTCACTCTCTTCAATCCTTATTGCTAAATCTACTGCCCATGCTAAATCGCTAATTGAAAAATCTCTTTGCTTTTGATTATCATCAATTTCATCAAGCACTTCTCTTAGGCTCTCATCTTGGTAATCGCACAGGTCTTTTAAGTTATCGAAGAAATTTTTTTGTCCATCTTTTTCAGGCGTATTTCCATATTGAGGGTTAAATTTACTCCATGCTTCTTGTACATTGCTTTTCTCGCATGCCTTGGCTTTGGGCACTAAATTATAAATACTTCTTAAATATTCATCAGTAATCTGATATCGCAAAACAGCTGACATTGCCCCATTTGTGAATAAATTTCTTATTATCAAGAAGTATAATTTTATTATCTTTTCATCATCTCTTATTATAGCTAGTTTTAATCCAAGATCTAAAATCGGTTTCTGAGTTTTCTCCGAAGGCTGCAATAATGATTCCCAATCTTCAATATCAAAATCTTTAGGACCTACTCCTATCTCACTAGCATTGAAATACTTTCCCTCTGATTGATCTCCTAAAAATTTATAGTCATCATGCACATCAAAGATCAGAAACTTTGTCTTATCTTTTAACTTTTTATGATCTTCACTTAATTGCTTAAAAATAACTTTGGCAGTTGTTGACTTTCCAGAGCCAGTATTTCCTAATATAGCAATATGCCCAGATAGGATCTTATTTCCACTTAAATAAGGTGTAATAAACTCATTATTGGTCAAGCACCCAATTTTTAAACCTGCTGTATCATTAGTTTCATTATTAAAAATTATTTTTAGTATCTCTTCTCCTGCATAGTATGTATTTTGTCCAACCATAGGCAAATTATTCACCCCAGCTGTATACTTACCATTCTTAATTTCCCCAATTGGATAAGCACTTAATATATATTCATCCTTAAATTTTGAATTAGGTTCATCTTTTATGTAAGGCTTACTACTGTCATCAACTATATATATTTTAGCAATAACTATCAATCGAGCATTAATTCTAAAATATACATAGTCATTTACACCTTTTACAGCTTGAACAATTCCATTCTGAATCTTCGTTTTTATATCATTTGGATTTACTGTAAACAATATATTTGCAGCACTTACTTTTACAACTGGTCCTAAAATCCACCTATTATTCATTATTGTTCTCCTCCATGGGTTCAAATAGAGTCACTATATTGTCAAAATAATGAGCATTGGCATTGTCTTCAGTTCCAGAGATAAAATAAGCATTACTTGAAGCTTTTTTTATAAAATTAAACAAATTTTTATTGGTAGACAATTCTTCAAAATTTATAAAAGCTACAAGGGCAAAGTCATTGTTCTTTAATGCCTGTAGTAGTAAATGATTTATATGCTCATCTGGAAAGCCATAACCATCAATAAACAAAACAGAATTTCTTTTATTAATTAAGTTTCCAAACTCACGAAAAAGGTCTGAATATGGGGTGCCTTGGGAATCTGCGTATTTTGAATCACTTGGTGCAATCACTATTTCTTTATCCTCAGGTATTTCTTCATAGCTGTTTATTTGTATAATTTCATCCGCAGCCTTTTCCCAATTAACTGACCCATGTAATTTAAACACACGGAAATATGGTCTTATTGGCGACCATTTATCACGGTATCTCTCATCAACATCTACTTTTCTAAGATGAAATTCCCTAATTGAAAATTTTTGCTCAATTCCTGACGTAAACCCATTAGTATATTGATAATTTTCCGCATCTAGACTTCGTTCAATAAATAAATCATAATTTGTAGTAAATATATTTATAATGTCATTATTATCACTGACATCTAATCTAGTTTCGGCAATTTTCCTAAAAAATTCTCGATATGTTTTTAGTACGCTACCTCCATCATCCTCACTCTTTGGCTTTTTTGTGGAATCAATTAATTTCTTCAAAAGTTCATTTCGAGTTTTTTGGTACTTTTCAGGATTTTTTTCAGAAGCAATCTTATGTCCTAGCCAAGATATGAAAAGCTCAATATTTTTTTCATTATCTTTATATTTTTGATCAAAGTCTTTTAAAATGTTGTCAATTTCGTTTTGTCGTGTTTTCTTTCTTCCTTTTTCGTTTCGGTACTCCAAAAAAGTTTGACCCATTAGTTTTATTGCAGGCGTTGAACATCCCGAACCTAACATTATATTAATATTTACATCTTCATCTAAAAAACTAAATATTTTCTTTTTTATATCATCAGCTGTGCTTTCCTGTAAACCTAATTTTTCCACCTTTTTCCAAATTGTTTTTTTCTGACTTTTCTCTATTTTGTCTGTTTCCGGCTGGTTTTCCTTCTCTACTAAATCAGTAAATTCTATATTTCCCAAATCGTTTGCCTTTATAATGTAATACTTATAATTTTCTTGATTCATTACTATAACTCACCAACCATTAATTAATAAATTCCATACATTTTAAATAACGCCGTTTGTAAAATTAAACAACTAGCTTCTAGTGTTCAGCTAGTGATAAAAATTTTCCTACTCTCATAGGTTCAAATGCCAAATTTTATTTATCTCTTCTTTTAATAATTTATTTTCTCAATACACCACAAAAAGCCGGCGTCCAAGCCGGTCTCAGTACTATTTCTCAATCTCCTCCACAAACTCCCGCAACGCAGTCTGCCAATCCACAATCTCAAAGCCCGTGCTTTCCGCCTTCTTCAAGCTCATAACTGAATGGCGAGGGCGGTAAGCTTTGGCTGGATAGGCTGATGAATCAACGGGAGCGACTTCAACATCTTTATCCTTTAAGATCTCGGTAGCGAATTCGTACCAGGAACAACTATTTTCATTAGATAGCTGGTAGGTACCGAATGGCTGATCATGATCGAATAAGTACGTCATAAATTCGGCAAGGGTTCTAGTCCACGTTGGGCGGCCAAATTGATCGTTAACGACGGTAAGCTTATCATGGTCTTTGGCAAGACGAAGCATCGTGTAGACAAAATTCTTACCGTATTTACCAAAGACCCAGGATGTGCGAATGATGTAGTAATCAGCTAAGGTTTCTTGGATTGCTTTTTCACCAGCAAGTTTAGCTTTACCATATTCATTTCGTGGATTAGTGGGCGCATCAACTTCATACTCACCTTCATTGGTCCCATCAAAGACATAATCGGTACTGATGTAAACCATCTTAGCGCCAACTTTTTTAGCGGCCTCGGCAACATTACGCGTGCCATCGGCGTTTACTTGCCAATTGAGGTCTTTGGCAACATCTTCAGCGTTATCAACGGCGGTATAAGCAGCACAATGATAGATTACTTCCGGCTTAAGCGCACTAATCTTCTCATTTACAACGGCTTGATCAGTGATATCCATTTGTTTAGAATCAAAGGCGTCATATGCAATTCCACGTTCATCTAATAAGTTCCGTAATTCTAAACCGAGTTGACCATTAGCACCTGTAATTAAAATTTTTGTCATTTTTGCCTCTCCCAATTACTAAACAAAAGGCGACATCTAAGAAAAAAGATATCGCCTAATGCAATTATTTAGCTACCATATTAGTATAAAATATCTTCTAAAATTTTGGTAGTAGTTTAAAAGAAAAACCTGCAATAAATACAGGTTCGACACACATATTACAACATTAGTGTTAAGAAGAAAAAGGCGTCCTTTAACAGACACCAATTCAATGAAGTTTAATTATGTTGCTTTATTATTGTAGCAAAAAGACAAGCAGAATTCCATGTAGATCTTGAATTTCTCTTAAATATCGAGTAAAATTCAACCGTTAGTGAGATTTTTCTTACTATTCTCAATCAATCTCATCCAAACTAAAAAGGGTATCCGGTAAACAAAAGCCGATACCCTTTTGATTTATTTAAATTCTTCTTTAACAGCCGTCAATGCTGCGTGTAATACTTGATCCATGTTGTAGTAACGATATTGACCTAAACGACCACCGAAAATCACATTATTAGCCTCTTCGCTCGCTAACTTTGCATATTGCTTATACAAGTCGTTGTTTCGTTGATTGTTAATTGGGTAGTATGGCTCATCTCCACGATGCCAATCAGCTGGATATTCACGGGTGATCACTGTCTTATCCTTATCACCTTTACCGAATTCAAAATGCTTATGTTCAATAATCCGGGTATATGGTGTTTCTGCATCAGTATAGTTAATTACCGCGTTACCTTGGTAGTTGCCAACATTCTTTTCTTCAGTTTCAAAACGAAGACTACGGTATTGTAGTTCACCTAACTGATAGTCAAAGAATTGATCAATCATCCCGGTAAAAACAATCTTTGGATAATCTTTAAGGTATTCATCCTTCTTATCAAAGAAGTCTACTCCAGTTTCAACATCAATCAAATCACTCTCAAGCATTTTTTCGACAATCTGAGTATAGCCGCCAATTGGAATTCCTTGATATGTATCATTAAAGTAGTTGTTATCATAAACTAATCGCACGGGCAGACGCCGGATAATAAAGGCTGGTAATTCAGTTGCCTTTTGTCCCCACTGCTTTTCGGTATAACCTTTAATGAGTTTTTCATAGATATCGCGACCGATTAAGGAAATAGCTTGCTCTTCCAAATTCTGTGGTTCTTTACCTGCCATCTCTTGGCGTTGTTCATTGATCTTTGCCATTGCTTCTGCTGGTGTCCGCACGCCCCACATTTGACTAAAAGTATTCATATTAAATGGGAGGTTGTACATTTCGCCCTTGTAGTTAGCTACTGGGCTATTCGTATAGCGGTTGAATTCTGCAAACTGATTTACATAATCCCACACTTCCTTATTAGATGTATGGAAAATATGCGCACCATATTGATGAACTTGAATACCCTCTACTTCTTTAGTATAGATGTTACCAGCAATGTGGTTGCGTTTTTCAATCACTTTTACACGCTTACCACGTTTAGCAGCTTCATAGGCAAACGTCGCACCAAAAAGGCCCGCACCTACTACTAGATAGTCATATTTTTTCATTATCAATTAAACTCCTTAATTTTTAATATCTTAGTCTTAACTAAAAAGATTCTAAGAATATATAAAGCACATATTATAATTAATGCTACTCTCCAGTCAAAACTATTTGACACAAACATAAAAATAATAGCAAGGATAACGTCTGCTACTTCTAAAGCACTGACATTTGTCTTAATGTCCTTGCTTAATAAAGTATCAGATAATACACTTCTAAAAATAATTGCCAATACCATTCCCACTATCACAAAATACATACTGTTAAATATATATGCAGAAATTAATCCAAAAATTGAACTAATAACAATAGTGATAATATTAATTTTTAGTAATAATACTTGTTTGTTTAATACCTTAAAGAAGGTATTGCCGATTAAATTCATCTTACTGTCAAAATAACAAATTGGTAATACTGTTGCTAAATAACTAATACTTTCTTTATAGTCTGGCAACCATAATTCTAGAATATATTGAACTGGTAAATACACAATATACATCAACGGTAAAATATAGAACAATCCTAAAGTTAATTTACCATAATATCCCTTTAGTTCATCTGAAGATAGTCTCCTTAATGCCGGAAATAGGACTAATCCAATTTGCATGATAAATGTCAGAGCAAAATTCATTAATGTTAGAGAAAATGAAACTTTACCAAAAGCAACTAATCCCCATTTCATATCAACAATTTGACGACCTACACCCAAAATTAGTAAGGAACAAATATTGGCAATCATCAAACTAATTCCAACCCGCATACTAATTAAAGACTCACGAATTCCAAGATTAATATCAAAGTGAGATATACTAAATTCGGGATGAATTCGAATCAACAAATATCCTAAGGCAAGAGCAATTGAAACAATATATAAAACTATATAAGGATACGCCTCTGTATATCCTAACCACATCAGGATAATTTGTGATAAAAGAAAAACAATCCGAATAATAATTATTGATTTAGAGTAGATATTTGTTTCGTTAATTGCTTGAAATATATATCCCAAAAAATTATGACAAGTATAGAATAAATAATAAACAACTACTAAGAAAATTACTTTTTGACGATTTGCTGAGTCAGAAAATAGAATCATAACTGTCCCAACAATCATTCCTAAAATAGTTTGAAAAATTATTCCTACTCCAAATTGACTTTTAACAGTATTCCCATCAAGTTTGGACCGTAAAATACCACCATATCTTAAATAAACACCATCATTTAATCCTAATGCTAAACATGGAATATATGTACTATAAAAGATAAATAGCTGCCAATAACTATAGTTAACTACACTTAATACTTTAGGTAAAACTAAATTAGTGCTGCAACTAACAATAAGGGAGATTCCTTGTGCCAAAAAAGCAAAGATAAAATTTTTCTTTAATTCTTTTTGCATTTATCTAATCAACCTCATCATAATTTAAATTTTTTAGTAATCATTATATATAACAACCAAAAAACAACAATATATATAACAAAACCAACAGAAACAAACATTGAGAACAACCAATCATCAATTGGATGCAAAAAAATTGCTTCGGCCATGTAACCATAAATAATTAAGGCTAAAATATGCTTTTTATATCCCACTTTACGCAATAGATAGTAATAGCAACTATAGAACAATGCAAAAATCGTTTGTAAAATATATACTCCATTAATTCCAAAATCTGATAGCCAATTTCGATAAGCAGAGTACACATTTCCTAAGTTTATCCCATTATAAAATCTAAATTCCTTTTTTGAGATATATTGAGGAATATCATATCCTAGTGACCTAAATGTCTTTAATAAGGATGGAAATGTCTCTTTTCCCCAAATTCCAGTATTTTGCACAGGATCTTTTATAAACATATCAAATAATTTAACTGGTCCTCCTGCGTACATACTTATATACTCAATAAAATTATTTCCTTGTGAAGAAGATCGACCAATCATTAATCTAACTCCATAAAAAACAATTAATAGAACAATAAAAATTTCAGTTAATCTAATTAAGGTTTTAAAACCCTTTCCTTTACTACTTTTCATAAAGTAATAATAGACGACATATGACGCAATTACCCCTAAAATATTTAATCGATTACTATCAAAAAGACTAAACAAAACGTAAATAATTGTATTAGGCAGACAAAGATAATAATCATCTTTTTTTACCGTATGATGAACAATATTGTATATAAGAATAAATCCATATATATACCCGCTAACTGTTGTTATTTTTGACATTTGTTGCAGGTATCCTGGCATCCCTGCCCCCCCAATTGAATACGATGTATTAATTCGATAATTTTCAAGGGCTTGACTTAAAGAGCCACCACCACCAATTGCTTTTATATTTTTAACCCATAATACTAAAACTATTAGGTTTATAAACGTCAGCACCACTGTTATTCCAGTATTAATATTAATTCGATCGGTATAATCAGGCACTTCTAGATTATTATTAGGCAAAATTAACAATTTAACTAAATACGATACAAAAATAAATAACAAGGCCCCAAAAAGATATATATTAAAGGCCTCTTGAGAATAATCGTTCAGTCCCCATTGCTGATAATTGATTAAAGCACACCCAATTGATACTGCATACATTACACAAAACAAAAAGGCAGGTGCTAAAAAATCATGCCCAAATAGCTGATATGTTATAAAAACTAGGGCTATGAAAATTAAAAATAATCCTAAAATCATTATATTTCCTCATTAATTCTGAAACGACATTTTCCGTTTAAAAGTCTTTGTATATTTATATAATTTAAATAGCAATATAGTTTTTATTGAAGCATTGCTGATTACACTATTAGAAGTCTTAATTTCATATTTTTTTAAAAATTGCAAAGACTTTATTCCACCATTATTCAATGCTGTTTGTAGCTCCGTACTAAAATCATTCTGCTTACTAAGTGTCTCTATAAAGTACAAATCATCCCAGTATACTGCTGCATGTTGATTTACTATTTGTGGTAACTTAGTAAATAATCTTTTTAGCATACCTAGTTTACCGTAGTTCCCTGGTGTTCCAGAAACATTATTTCCAGTTCGCCGATATAGAACAAGAGGACGATCAATAAATTTAATTTTCCCAGTCATGGCAGCGTATTTACCAATATAATTATCATGAGACATATTATATTTTTCAGTATTTTCATCTACATAGACTTGTTCCCACAATTGCCGATTGTGAGCCATTGTAGTTCCCCAAATATAGCGATAACTAAAGAAAAGATTGTATGGATTTCCCGTGACATCAATATTAGTTGATTCTGACATCTTTGTTTTTGTGTCTTTACCTTCAGCAGTCATAAATTCAAGATCTGAATAGCAAAGAGAAGGTTGCGCTTCATCAGCTAAACGTTCGATTTCAATTGCCATTTTTTCATTAATCCAAATATCATCTTGATCACAATAAAAAAAGTATTGATAGTTCTCATTAGGAAGTGATTTAACATATCTCATTACATTATAGAAATTATTAAATGCACCATGATGATCAGAATGATGTAAGATCTTCTTTATACGATCATCTTGAGCCATATATTTTTCTAAAATTTGAAGCGTTTGATCGCTTGAACCATCATCACTAATATACAAATCCCAATTATGAAAAGTTTGATTTTCGAGACTGTTTAATTGTTCTTCTACATATTTTGCGCCGTTATAAGTAGTCATCATGATAACAGCTTTATTTTGATTAATAGCCATATTTTAACACCCAAAGTCGATATAGAATTTTTGTAAAGGGGAGCAATGCATAATTATTTGATCTAATTAAGTGAATAAACCGATCATCATTTAATCGTTGATAGCTTGCTTCAGAAATATTATGAATATTTTGGTCAAATATAGTTATTTTATTTTTAGCTATCTTTGTTTTTAACAAAAGATATGTCCTCATTGTACTTCCAATAGATCGCTTAAATGTATTAAATATGGTGCTGTCTTGGTTTGGTTTCATACCATTATTTGTGAATTTGTCATAGAGCCGTACTAACTGATATGAAACTTTCTCTTGCATTCCCACATTCTTCAACATATTATTTTTATTAACACTTTGATCACTACTCCCCAATCGGTACATATATAAATAAAGATTTAAATATGTAATTGTTTGAGAAACATAGGTTGCCCAAACCACGTATTCCACATCAACGTAAAAACAATTTTCAGTTATATGAACATTATTTTTTTTCAATAACTCTGTTTTAACAGTTAAAGTGTGGAGAACTACTCGTTTGATATCGAAGTCGTTATTCCAAGTATATTCTTTATTTGCTTCCATTCCTTTAACTAAGCAAACTTTATTAGTACGATTTGGATATACCTCGACATGATTCGTTAAAACCATATCGGAATCTAAATGCTTTAATTCATCAATAAATTTAACGAGCACATCTGTGTCTACCCAATCATCACCGTCAATAACCTTAAAATACTTACCTGTCGCTAATGAAATTCCTTTATTAATTGTAGAACCATGTCCCCCATTTTCTTTTTCTACATATTTAAACGTTTGTGGAGCAATTTTTTCATATTTTTGAGCTACCAATTTTGTATTATCTTTAGAACCATCATCAACAATTAATACTTCTAAATCATTATAAACTCGAGCATCATTGAATGACTCTAATGTTTTATCTAACGTTTTTTCTACATTATAAGCTGCAACTGAAATTGTTAATGTCTTCACGATTATCTCCTTAATTAAATCTATTTTTTAATGGCCTTACATATTTCTGAAAGACTCCTGCACCCAATAAAACGGTATCTTTTAATCCATACTCAAAAAGAATATTAATTAATTTTTTCTTTTTACTCATTTCTATTTGCAGAGGTTGATTTTTCCATGGAGTTTCTTGATAAAACTTCAACCATATTTTTTTACACTGGTGATTGCTATTTTTAAACCATGGCCGAATTGAGTAAAAACTACTAGTAAAATGTAATATTACTGGATTTTCTTTAGCTTTTGCTATTATCTTTTCTGAATAGAAATTAACTGGTGATCGATATAATTTTATTTCTCTATAATTTAAATCATAGAAAATAGAAACGAGATTATACCTAGGATCAAGGGCATACGTTTTGTTACTTAACACTGAATTAAGAACTCCTTGATCCCCCTGTTGTACTTTTCCATGGCGCTGTCTTATAAAGGAAATTGCCTTTTCTTTAATTTTATTATCTCTCCACGCTTTTAAATCAATAAGCATTACTCCAGAATTAAACATTAAATCATCATTTACAAGGTTAATATTTTTACGATAGTACTTGCTAAATGCATCTTTTAATGCTGCAATTATATTTCCTTTAAGCTCGATATTCCAAAGATCTTTCAGGGACGAAAGAATTAATGTATCACAATCTAAATACAACACCCTTTCTACTGAATTATCCAAGACGTCTCCAATGAATAATCTAGAGTATTGACTAAAAGATCCCCTATCATTTTTTACATCAATTCCTATTTTTTTAGATATTGATTCTATTTTGATCCATTTCAGGGATGCATTAACAAAATTATCACAAATTTTTTCTATTCTAAATTTATTCTCTTTACTAATACCACTATCCAAAATAAAAAAATTTATTTTTTTAGCTTCCTTGTTATTTCTTAATAACGACAACAAAGAAGTTCCTAAGACTGGAGCAAATGTATCATCAGTAGCATATACAATATTATAAATAGTTTTCATTTTTTATCCCTATAAAAAGGTCAGGTAACCATTGGTCACCTGACCATATTAATTATTGACCGTTTTTCGCATATTTTGCTTCAACCGCGGCTTTTTCATCTTTCCACCAATCTTGGTGTTCCGTATACCAATCAATCGTGTGTTGTAAGCCAGTCTTAAAATCGGTAAATTCGGGTTCCCAACCGAGTTCAGTCCGGAGCTTCGTGGCATCAATGGCATAACGCAAATCGTGTCCAGGACGATCTTTAACATGGTCATAAGCATCTTTAGGTTGGCCCATTAACTCTAAGATCATTTCCAGAACTTCCTTGTTGTTCTTTTCACCATCGGCTCCGATCAGGTAAGTTTCACCGATCTTCCCCTTGGTCAAAATATCCCAAACCGCCCGTGAATGATCATTGGTGTGAATCCAGTCCCGCACATTCTTGCCTGAACCGTAAAGCTTAGGGCGAATGCCGCTCAAGATATTAGTAATCTGACGAGGAATGAACTTTTCAATGTGTTGGTAAGGACCATAATTGTTAGAACAATTGGAAATCGTTGCCCGTAAGCCAAATGATCGGACCCAAGCCCGCACTAACAAATCAGAGCTAGCCTTTGATGAGGAATAAGGACTGGATGGCCGGTATTGTGATTCTGGAGTAAACTTTTCTCCTTTTCCTTCACCATGACCGGGTAAGTCTTCCCGTAATGGTAAATCACCATAAACCTCATCCGTTGAAATATGGTGGTAACGGACGTCATACTTGCGACAAGCATTGATTAAAACTGAAGTACCCACAATGTTAGTTTGGATAAATGGGGTGGGATCAATCAAGGAGTTGTCATTGTGACTTTCCGCCGCATAATGCACAACGGCATCAGCATTGCTTACCAGCTTATTAACTAAGTCTTTATCACAAATATCCCCGACTACGAGTTCAACTTTATCCTTTGGCAAGCCATCAAGATTAGCGGGATTACCAGCATAAGTCAGTTTATCTAAAACCGTAATGTGTTCAACTTCCGGGTGGTGGTTAACAACATAGTGAACAAAGTTGGAGCCAATAAAACCGGCTCCTCCGGTAACAATAATATTCTTAAAAGTTTCCATAACGACCTCGCTTAAATTTCACCATAAACAAATGGGTTGTCTTTTTCAAATTCAGTTAAGGTTGGTTGTGCGGCATCCTTTTCGGAAGTAATGGCCTTATCAAATTCAATTGGCCAGTCAATGTTTAATTCTGGCGTCTTAAAGGAAATTCCCCCATCAGCTTCCGCATCGTAATAGTTATCGCACTTGTAAACAAAGTTAACGTTATCAGTTAGAGTCAAGAAACCATGGGCAAAACCACGTGGGACTAGGAGCTGACGGTGATTACTTGCGGATAAGATATAACCTTCCCATTGCTTGTAAGTTGGGGAACCCTTCCGTAAGTCAACAATCACATCAAGGACGGCACCAGTAACAACTCGAATTAGCTTAGTTTGGGCTGCTTTTCCCCGTTGAAAGTGTAATCCGCGCAAAACACCTGCCTGGGTTGAAAGTGATTGGTTGTCCTGAACGAAATCAAAGTCAATCCCAGCTGCCTTGAAGTCACGGTCAGAGTAAGTCTCTTCAAAGAAGCCACGGTGATCACCAAAGACTGCTGGTGTAATAATTTTAACATCTTGTAATTTCGTTGTCTGAACGTTCAATTTTCCCATTATTTATCCACTCCTAGTCTTGTTGAGCTAACCGCAATAAGTATTGACCATAATCATTTTTCTTTAGCGGTTGCGCCAGTTCTACTAATTGTTCCTTATTAATGTAGCCCATCCGATAGGCAATCTCTTCTAAGGAAGCCACTTTTAAGTTTTGACGTTTTTCAATTGTAGCAATGAAGTTGGCCGCTTCAAGCATGGAATCATGAGTTCCGGTATCCAGCCAAGCATAGCCGCGCCCCATCAACTTCACATCGAGCTTACCTTGACGCAAATATTCCTTATTAACGTCTGTAATTTCAAGTTCGCCTCGGGCCGATGGCTTAATGTTTTTAGCAATATCAACTACTTGGTTATCATAGAAGTAAAGACCAGTCACCGCATAATTACTCTTAGGATGAGCCGGCTTTTCTTCAATCGATAAGGCATGCATCTGATCATCAAAGTCGACCACGCCAAAACGTTCTGGATCATTGACATGGTAGCCAAAGACCGTGGCGCCATCCGTTTTTTGTGCTGCCGATTGAACCAATTCAGACAAACCAGCGCCATAATAAATGTTGTCACCTAGGATCAAGCAAACACTATCATCACCGATAAAGTCTTCCCCGAGAATAAAGGCTTCGGCGAGTCCATTTGGCTGGTTTTGCACCTTGTAGGAGAAGTTCAGGCCCAGACTGGACCCGTCACTCAACAATTCTTCAAATAGTGGCAAATATTCCGGTGTCGAGATCACCAAAATATCCCTAATCCCGGCTAGCATCAAGGTTGACAGCGGATAATAAATCATCGGCTTATCATAAACCGGAATCAATTGTTTCGAAATACCACGCGTAATTGGATACAGACGAGTCCCTGACCCACCGGCTAAAATTATTCCTTTCACAAATACTCCCCCTAATAAGATCCATTTGGTTTAATTATTATTTCAACAGTTTTCCAGATAATCCATAAGTCAAACATAAAACTAGCACGCTGAATATATTGAATATCTAATTGAACCATTTCACTAAAGCCAACTTCATTCCGTTCGGTTGCTTGCCATAATCCTGTACATCCAGGAGTAACATACAACCGTTGCTTATCATAATCACTATATTCCGCTACTTCTGATGGTAGAGGAGGGCGAGGGCCAACTAAGCTCATATCACCTTTGATTACATTTAAAAACTGCGGTAATTCATCTAAACTATGCTTACGAATAAAATGCCCCACTTTAGTTATCCGTGGATCATCTTTCATTTTAAACATTGGACCTTCAACGTCATTCTGTTCTTTTAGCTTAGATAACATTTTATCGGCATTTACAGACATCGACCTAAATTTATACATTTTAAATTTCTTTCCGTTTTTTCCTACTCGTACTTGTTTGTAAAAAACGGGACCATGATCCTCAGCCTTAATTAAAATTGCGATAACAAGCATTACAGGACTTAAAATTATAACTCCGCATATAGCTGCTATAAAGTCAAAGGTCCGTTTAATACTGTGATACATAAAGCGTGATTTAATTTGTTCTTTATTGAGCGAGACAGCCTTACTTTCTAACAAGTCCATACCCCCCCTATTATCTTAATTTTTATTTACCTGCATCTTCTCCATAACCATAACCGTAGCCATAACCATATCCATAAGCGGCATCGCCTTCAGCATTGACATCATTCATTACATAACCTAACAAATTAGCGTGTGCTAAGTTTAACAATTCAACCGCGCGCTTAACCGCTAATTTTTGGGTTTGTCCTTGCTTCACAACTAAGACAACTGCATCAAGATGACGCGACAGGATTTGCGTATCAGTAACTTCGAGCATTGGTGGTACATCCACAATGACCATATCGTAAATACCTTTCACCGTATCCAGTAATGTCCTCATCCGCTGTGAGTTCAACAATTCCGCTGGATTAGGTGGAATGGGTCCTGCTGTTAAGATATCAAGGTTATCAACGCCACTAGGTTGAATGATTTCACGTAAATCAACGGAATTAGTACCACTAGTTAAAATTGTCGTTAATCCATGCTGATTACTCTTATTAAAAGTAGCGTGAAGGGTTGGTCGCCGTAAATCCGAATCAATTAACAATACCTTTTGACCAGTTTGCGCCCAAACGACGGCAACGTTATCTGTCACTGTTGACTTCCCTTCACTTACATTGGCGGACGTCATAGCTAAGGTCTTAATCGGCTTATCAATTGCCATAAAATTAATATTGGTCCGAATTGTCCGGAATTGTTCAGAAATTGGGCTCTTCGGATGAGCAACGGTAATCAATTTAGCCCCATTGTCCATGGTGTCCGTTGATTGTTGTTGTGTTCGATGAAATAATGACATACTCTCTCCTCCTTAAACCCGGCGATTACCATTATTTTGGCGCCGACTCGTTTGATTATTAACTTTAAAGTCCCGACTCATCTCAATATGGTTCACATGGCCAAGATTAGTTAAGCCAACTTCATTAGTAAGGTAATCATCATCGTGCACACTGGTATCCATTAGATCCCCAATAAGGATGTATAAGAAACTAAGCATCAGGCCTAATACAGCACCAGCTAAGGCGAATAATTTCTTATTCGGGAACGATGGTTCATCTGGTGTGCTTGCCCGGGAAACAATTGTCACATTGTTAACACTCATGATCTTCTTGATTTGTTGCTTAAAGACATTAGCAACGGTATTAGCAACCACTGCCGATTCTTGCGGATCATCAGTTTTAACTTGAAGTGAAAACACTTGTGAATTTTGCTGAGTTGAAACACTAATGGCCTTTTTTAATTCATCCGTTGAAAGACTATAACTCTTACCACCACGTTCAACAACTGCTGGTTGGGCTTCTTTAATTAGTCGGCGCGTTCCATCCGCGTTACGACGATATTCTGCCGGTTGAGCCGGCTTGATAACACGAACTGGATTTTTCAGTTGCTTACTTGCCTTACTCAAAATCACTTGGTTAGTAATAATATCTTTATAAGTGTTAATCATTTGGATATCCGCTTGCTGATTATTATAGGCCTGACCATTATCGTTATTCTCATGCTTTTGGTTAACTAAGATTTCGGTCGTCGCTGTATACTTTGGTACCACGACAAACTGGGCGACGACATACCCCAGTATTCCGGCCAATAATGTCCAGATAATTAACATCTTAATATGTTTACGACAGAGCATCATTAACCGATGCAAATCAATTGTATTATTCGCTGTTTGTTGTGAACTATTCACGACTTCTACTCCTCATATATTAATTTTTTAGACTATTTTGCAATAAATTAGTGATCCGTTGTTGCTCGCTCGTTGGCACCACTTCAAAGGCTTGACCATCTTCATTTTGACCTCGCCCTTGCGCATGATCTTGAACGATGTGTTCGTTTGTATCACGATAACTTTGCGCTAACCGCATCATATCATTGAAGGTTAAATCAGTTTGTGAGTTATCAGATACTGACCGTAAGAATGACCGGTTAAGAACCGTCTTATATGAAACGGACTTCTTAAGTAAGGCCATAATTACTAACCGTTGCCGTTGTTGTCGGCCATAATCGCCATCAGGATCGTCGTATCGCATTCGACTGAATTGAAGGGCTTTTTTTCCGTTCATGTGGTAAGTCTCACCCTTTTCAAAGTGATAGCCTTCATAATCAAACGTCAATGGTGACTTGACATCAACTCCACCGACTTGGTTGATTGCCTTTTCCAAACCACCCATGTTAACTAACACATAGTAGTCAATTGGGATATTGAAGTGGTCTTGGATCGTATTAATCGATTCCTTAACTCCCCCATAGGTATAAGCAGCGTTGATCTTTGCTGGTGAATATTGCGGATAGCCAGGTAAGTTAACCTTCATATCCCGGGGAAGACTAACAATCGTGGTGGTCTTAGTCTTTGGATTCAAGGTCATTACCATGATCGTATCCGTTCGGCCCTTATAGTCCCGACCAAGCGCCCCGGTATCAGTTCCTAACAGGAGGATTGAAACGGGTTTCTTTTGATCAAGGACCTTTTGCGCATCCCGAGACTTAGTAGCACCCGCGCTACTATACATATCATCAGTCGTTGACTTCAAGTTGTGCCATGCCATCCCCGCAAAGAATAGGGCGACGAGGACTAATATCCCCACAACTGACCAGAAGATCTTCCATCCCCGATGCCGCCGATGATGTCTGTGGTGGTGATGATGGTGATGTTCCGGTTGTTGCATACCATCATCATTATTATTCAAGGGTCGATTATTTTCGTCTGACATAAAAAATTTCTCCCATTTTTGACTAACGCCGTAATTAAAAAAATCCACTAGTGCAACAAGTTACATTACTGGAAACCTACACTAACAATGGTAAATAACGAGTTGCGAACTATTTTAATATCAGTTGTCAGTCAATCAAATTTATAATTACTTAATACATTATTAAGAATGTAACATCGATAGTCAAGGATGAATTTCATAATTTTTTCACATTTTTGTCAAATTATAAAATTCGTTATTGCTTTCGTTGCGATTATATCAGCCTTTTAACGGGCTAATTGCGAATCCTGATCGTTAATCACCTGTTTATTTCATTTTAAAATTTGGTTGTTTTGCCTAATAAAAAAACGCCCAGGAAACTTTCCTTAGGCGCTCACAGTTCGTTAAATATATTCATTAAGCTTCTCATTAAATTCTATCAGCTCTGACATACTGGCATCTTTTTCCGGCTCAACAATCTGCGTGGAAGCTCGGTTAGCAGAGTCATCCATTTGTTGTCGACCCCAGACGCCCATAGTTAGGACCATGTTACGCAAGTCATTACCATCATCGGTCAATGAATACTTGTTTTCTTCATCAACAACTGGATTAACAATTCGCAAGTTCTGCAAGGATGTTATTTCTTCTTTAAGAGCAACATCTGTTAAATCTGGTAGCAATTGATGTAATTCCTCAATGGCAAATGGCCGAAAGCCTAACCAAAAGATAATCCGTGGTTGCCATCGATCTTCTAAAACATCTAGTGTGTATTTTACGCCACACTCATCTTTCTTTTCAGTCATAAAAATGCTCCATTCTATTACTTAAGCTACTCCTCTTCACCACCTATTATAACAAGCTAATGGACTAATGTTTAATTATTGTGCATTTTTGTGCTGTTTTTCTCTCAGAATTTATTTATCACCCGTTTTACTTCTTTAACAAGTTCTGCGGGTGTTTCTTCGCCATATACCTTCTTATGAGCCTTGTTCAGAATATGTAAAACTGTTCGGATAAAGAGATCAAGTGCCAACTTACGAAGTTTCGTATAAACACAATAATCACCAAAGTAGGTTCGTTCGAAGAGCTCCTTTTTCACCTTCCCCAGGCGATGCATCCAGTATTCAAAGAGGGAAAGCTGGTCATTAGCAACTTCATCAGCGGCACTTACAATTCGCCGAAAAGTGCGCTCAGAAGTAGCAATTTGGACATGGTATTTGTCTCCTGCTCGACCATTCATAATCATTTCTACCCTCTTATCACTCTCTAACTCACTAGCGTCCTCCTTCAAATGAACCATGTAATAAATAACCTGTTCATTTGATGATCCACAAGTTGGCACTAGGCGATGGTGACCGGCGACATACCCTCGTGTTTGACAACCGACTTTAGCAAAATGGACTTCCATTTCATACTCATAAATTAGGTTCGCCTGTGCAAAACGACTAAGTATATCTTTCAATCGATCCCGAATAAGGAGCTGTTCTCCATCCACGGTTAAGACAAACGTACGATTTTGATCGTAAGCCGTTAGCAGCAGGGTGTTATCCCACTGAACCAGATAGTTTGCCACCTCCCCATCGTTTTTTAATTTATCCAGCATGCGCATGTCAATG
>BLMQ01000010.1:0-3799 GCA_011958095.1 Lactobacillaceae bacterium
GGTTTTGCCGGACGTTAGAGGCCATTGTTGTACTGCGTATTTGCTTTTTATGAAAATAACTTAACTTATGTCACAGTCCCATTTTTATTTATTATTGGCATATAATTTTTGAACTGCTTGCACATCATCTGGTTGAATCGTATAGAATGATCCAGCAGGCTGCATTACTGAAACAGCATTGGTATGATCGAGTCCAATTGCGTGGCCCAGTTCGTGTTCGGCTGTATTAACAATTCGTTCCTGACTATAGCCATAACTTGGGTCAGTTAAATAATATGTATTTAAGTACACCGTTGCATGCATAAATCTTCTTGTCAATGAATTAGAGGATGTCTTCGTTAATCCAGCAGCATTTGAATCAGAGCGGTTCATCGTCGTTACAACAATATCCGCTTTACTTTGATTGTTTACTGGTTTAAATGTAAATGCCCCCGTTTGATTCCAGTTTTGGATTGCGGTATTAGTAGCTGCGTCAAGTTGAGCATTATTTGTATTTACATAGACCGTTGCTTGATTAGTCGCCCATCGCCCGGTAGATGGAATTGAAGTTTGTGTACTTGTTTGTTGTTCTGTCGTTGGTCCTTGTTCGTTTTTGGAAGAACCATTATTTGCATCGTTTAAGTGCAGATTAGAATTATCGTTTGAATTTGTATCGTCCCTGCCAATTAACTTAGCAATACGGTCACGAACGTTCCATGCAGTTTGGTTCGCCGTTGCTTGAACCCGTGCATCGTTGAAATAAAGCCATCCTCCACCTACTAAAAGTCCTATTATAAATATCCGCTTAAGCAGTCGAAAAATGAAATTTATCTCGCTCACCTTCTTTCAATTGTTACTAATTATAAAAAGTCAATCGGGATAAATCATGAACTAAATTTTAAATTTTGGTAACGATCAGCGACAATTTAATTCACGCTCTAAATCGCGAGCATAAAATTTCAAAATTTGCTCAATCGCTATCACATCATTTTGGGCTTGATGGTATTTAACCCGGGGAAGGTGCAACAAGCGACACATCTTTTCCAGGCTGATCCCATTTTTACTTTTCCATACTTCTTTAGCGACTAGCTTTTCCAGATCTAATGACTGAATCGTACGCCAGGGACGGTCCTCTTTCCTAATCTTTAATCGATTTGCTTCATAATTCAATGATTCAAAGTCAGTTCCATTATCCCAACTCACAATATAGTCAGGCCGCTCTACCGCAATGAAATGAAAAATCCGGTTAAAAATCTGTCTAACCTCATATCCGTTTACTTCTGAAAGGCGGAGGTCATATTGTCGCAAAAAGGCCAATTGTCGCTCAGCAGACATATTCTGGGCATAGAGGTGATAATTAAAGCTGTTTTGTGTTTCAAACATCTTCCCCGCAATCTGAGCAACGCCATTTCGATGCTTCTGCTGATCCTGAAAAAACTCAAGGTCCAAAATAAGGAATCGTGCTTTACTATTTAATCGTTGACGTAATTGATCAAAGTTTTTAATGGCCGGTGCTTTCTGTTCCTCTTTGTCCTTCTCAGCGGGCAGCGACTGTAAAATCATCTCTGTCACCGGCGCAAAAGAACTAAAACGAACTACCGACATTCCATTTTTTAGCATCTCTACTCGCCCCCCTCTAAAACATATGTTCGATTTATTATATCATAGAGTTGAGAGTAAGCGTATAAAAAATAGGACTGGGAGAAATTTAGTTTTCTCTCACTCCTATTTGTTCTTAGTGTAGACATGTGATAAAGGTAATTAAGCCAAAAATAATACCAGGGAAATTTGCCCAAAAGACTGGCCAATCACGTTGCTGCTTGAAGTAAGCATAAATGCACCACAACGTACAGTTAAGCGCTGCCACTAATGGTTGTAAAGGAGCGCCGTAATTTCCGGCCAAATTATTCTTAATCTGTGAAATGTAAGATACATACATCAAAATAGCTACAACTGTTGCAACCTTACTTAAGATGTCGATAAACTTAGTCTCTTGAATAACTGGCTTCTTTTCATTTACTTTTTGGGAGTGTTCTACTAAGTGTGCAGCTTTCATTATAATCTCTCCTCAATCAAAACTTTTTATAAATTAGTAAAACGTTTTATTTTGATGAAACACCATCTATGATCAATAATATACAATGTTCATCTAATACGTTTTTCTTTAATATACAAGTTCTGACTGCAGTTGGGACTAATATATTTACGATATCATCCTAACACTTTGTTCAATATAATGCAAACTGCACGATTGTCTTATTTAAGCGTTTTAAGTGACAAAGCGTTTATTCTTAGTATAATTTCAAAGTATGTAAAATAATTTCAATTTTGGAGGCTTTTTAATGGAAACAGTCAAAAATATTATTATCGGATTTGGCAAGGGCGGAAAAACACTCGCAAAGTTTCTCGCTCAACACGGAGAACAAGTTCTTGTTATTGAAAAATCGAAGCAAATGTATGGAGGAACCTGCATTAATATTGCTTGTCTCCCTTCCAAACGGCTAATTATTGAAGCTGCTCATGGAACCTCATTTGAAGACGCGGTCGATGGAAAAAATGTAATGACATCCCAACTCCGACAAAAAAATTATCAAATGTTAGCAAGTGAAGATAATATCACTGTCTTAGATGGAACCGCTCATTTTACTGGTAACCATACGATTGATGTGCAAACGCCAGATGGGCAAACTCTTTCCTACAAGGGTGACCGTATTTTTATCAATACTGGCGCAACGCCAACCATCCCTGATATTCCTGGATTGAAGAATAGTCCATTTCTCATGAATTCTACCCAAGCAATGGAGCAGCCTAAGTTACCGCGTGAACTCGTGATTATCGGTGGCGGTTATATTGGTCTTGAATTTGCAAATATGTTCACTTCCTTTGGTTCACACGTCACGGTTCTTGATCACCATCAGACTTTACTACCACGTGAAGATGATGATGTAGCAGAAATGGTAATTCAAAACTTTAAGGATAACGGGGTTCGCTTTGAAGTTGGGGTTGATATTAAAGCAATTAGCGAACAAGATGAGCAAGCTGCGATCACTTTTGCTAAAGCGGATAATCGTGAAACAACCATTTTCGCTGATAAAATTTTAGTGGCAACCGGACGGAAACCTGCAACGACAGACCTTGATTTGCAAAACACAGATATTAAGGTCGCTAAAAACGGCGCGATTGTTGTCGATGACCTCCTCCATACTAGCGTTCCTAATGTGTGGGCAATTGGGGATGTTAAAGGTGGTCCCCAATTTACTTACATCTCACTTGACGACTTCCGAATTATTAAAGATGAATTATTCGGTAATAAGAAACGGCGAGTTAGTGATCGTTTAATTGTCCCAACCAATGTCTTTATTGAACCTTCCCTTGCACAAGTCGGTTTAACGGAAAAAGAGGCGCAAAAACAAGGGAAAGATTACCTGCTCTTTAAGATGCCTGCTGCCGCAATTCCAAAAGCAAAAGTATTGAAGGATACTCGTGGGCTGCTTAAGGTGTTAGTCGATCCACAAACGAACTTAATTATTGGGGCTACCCTTTATGTCCAGGAAGCGCAAGAAATTATCAACATGATTGTTCTTGCAATGCGGGCAAAACTCCCCTATCAAATGCTTCGGGATCAAATCTATACCCACCCAACAATCAGTGAAGCATTCAATGATTTATTTAAACAACCAGTAAATAAAAAAGAATGATAAGAAATGGAAGTGAGAAATAATCTCCTCGACAAGGCTCGAGGCCAGTTCCACGATAGCGTAACAATATTCGTATAAAAAACGAGGCTGTTGAAAAAACAAAAGTTTTTTCTCAGCCTCAT
>BLMQ01000011.1:0-2913 GCA_011958095.1 Lactobacillaceae bacterium
ATTATCAGGATCGTCAAAATCAATATCTTCAATTGCTACCTGGTTAGGAGTAACAGCATAACAATTATCAGGAATACGAACTGCAACCCATTGGTGACCAGTTACTACTTCCATATACCAAATATCATCTGCATCTGCAAATTGCATTCCATTTCCCTCAGCAGAGCCCAATTCAGCAATTAATTTTCCAGTATATTCAACTCCTTCGCGGGCAGAATGAATATATGGTAATACTAAAGTACAAAGCGAGTCTTCCGCCAGGCCGTTTTTTACGTATGGATCATATGCTAACACCCGATCGTTTGCATAAACACTCTCAGTAAAGGAAGCTGCCACATTTGCTTCATTAATTCCATCTTCTTCATTAGGTCCGGCTGTTTGGTCAAGAGTAGGCGTAGAGGTATAACGCATTCCCTCTTCTGGCAAGGCTATAGTTACTTTGTTGTAAGGTGATACGTAGGTTTCATGGCGTCCTTTTACTGCCGGTTTTACTAAAAATCGCTTGGGTTCAATTGCTTTTACGCGATCTTCATTACGAGCAATATAATTAGCACCGTCGAGAGAAGCCTTTTTACCGACCATGATTGATGTACAAGCATCTTTATTTTGCATAATTATTTCCTCCTCAAATAATAGCGATTACATTATCTATGATACGCTAATTTGGTGAGGACTGCAGTATTGAGCGAGTATAAAAACCCACCATGTTTAAAGTTTGAATTAGGGTCTGTTAAATCGAGGAGGAGCCTTGTATTATTTATGGGGTTACCTTCTTTTCTATGTGATTTGACGATTTTATTGTATCAGAGGGCGAGCCTCTTTTTAGTTTAAAAACAAAAAATCTGATATTGGTATAGGAAGTGATATTTCTATATCAACATCAGATACTTACGTCCATCTTTCAACCGAATCCAAGAAAGAAACAGCTAATCTTTTGACCAAGTATTTCAAAATTTATCATAACAAAAAAGGATCAGTACCTCTATTTCTTAGAGAATACTGATCCTTAATTTTTACCACATTTTAAGCTCACGTGGTAAAAATTACTAGTTTTGTATATTTTTTGTTTTATACAAAGTCAATAAATGCCTTTACATCAACGTTTACTTCTCATCCAATTGCTCATCGGTCTTCAAAACGGCCATAAAGGCTGCTTGAGGAATATCAACTTTTCCGACAGCCTTCATCCGTTTCTTCCCACGTTTCTGCTTATCTAATAATTTGGCACGCCGGTCTGGATCCCCGGTATGAATACGGGCAGTAACATCTTTCCGGTAGGCTTTAATATTAGTCCGAGCAATAATCTTAGAACCGATTGCTGCTTGAATTGGGATTTCAAAGTTTTGCCGTGGAATAATCTTCTTTAACTTAGCAGTAATTTCCCGACCACGTTCTGCCGCAAAGTCACGGTGAGCAATAAAGCTCAATGCATCCACCTTATCGCCATTAAGCAAGATGTCAATCTTAACCAAATTACTTGGTCGGTAGCCATCAATTTCATAATCTAAGGAAGCGTATCCTCGTGTAGAACTCTTTAACTTATCAAAGAAGTCAAAAATAATTTCTGATAACGGAATATGATAAATAACATTTACTCGGGTATCACTTAGATATTCCATCGTATCAAAGTCTCCCCGTTTCCGTTGGCAAAGTTCCATTACTGGGCCAACATAATCATTGGGTACCATGATTGAAGCGCGGACATATGGTTCCTTAATCGCTTTAATTGAAGAAGCATCTGGCATTTCAGCCGGATTTTCCACTTCCTTTGTTGTCCCATCCGCTAATTCAACATGGTAAGTAACAGATGGTGCAGTTGTGATTAAATCAAGATTAAATTCACGTTCAAGTCGTTCTTGAATAACGTCCATGTGAAGTAATCCTAAGAAACCACAACGGAATCCAAATCCCAATGCTTGCGATGATTCCGGTTCAAAGGTTAATGCTGCATCATTAAGTTGAAGCTTTTCCAACGCATCACGTAAATCATTAAATTTAGCATTATCAGTTGGATAGAGTCCAGCATATACCATTGGCGTCATTTGCCGATATCCTTCTAACGGCTTATCTGTAGGATTATCTGCACTTGTAACCGTATCACCGACCCGAGTATCTTTAATGTCTTTAATTGCCGCGGTGATATAACCTACATCCCCAGCCATCAATACATCACGTGCCAATGGTTTAGGAGAGTTAATTCCTACTTCAGCAACTTCATATTCGGTACCACCGTTCATTAACTTAATTCGGTCACCTTTTTTAACCGTTCCTTCAACAACCCGGACACTAAGAACCACGCCCCGATAATCATCATACTTTGAATCAAAGATAAGGGCTTTTAACGGCGCAGTTAAATCTCCTGTTGGTGCTGGGACATCTTTAACGATTTTTTCCAGGACTTCATCAACGCCCATTCCAGTCTTAGCACTAATATCAACTGCCTCATCAGTATCTAAACCAATCTCGTCTTCAATCTGCTTCTTAATACCCTCAGGATCAGCAGAAGGTAAATCGATCTTATTGATAACTGGAAAGATTATTAAGCCAGAAGATCGTTGTGATACTTGCCATGGTGCAGGACATGTTCATGAACGTCATGAGCTAGAAGTAAAGGTGCCTGCCGGTGTTGATGATGGTCAACAAATGCGGCTCCAACACCAAGGAGACGCTGGTGAGAACGGTGGCCCAGCCGGAGATTTGTATATTGTCTTCCGGGTAACACCAAGTCGAGAATTCCGGCGTGATGGTTCAACAATTTACGTTGATCGTGATATTTCGTTTGCTCAAGCAGCTTTGGGAGACGAAGTAAAAGTTAAAACGGTTCATGGTGATGTTAACCTTAAAATTCCTGCGGGAACCCAATCAGAAACTAATTTCCGCTTGCGTGGCAAGGGTGTTCCACACCTTAACGGT
>BLMQ01000012.1:0-3418 GCA_011958095.1 Lactobacillaceae bacterium
GGCGCGGAATGTTGATAACGTAGCACTATATGAAGAAGGCCGGGTATTCTTGCCGATGGGGGATGAACGTCCAGTAGAACAAGAGCACCTTGCAGCTGCGGTTACTGGCCAAATGGTAGCTAATAGTTGGAATAAGAAGGATCAACCGGTTGATTTCTTCCAACTAAAGGGGATCGTTGAACGTTACCTTAAGAATATGGGGATTGCTGGGAAGATTACTTATGTTCCAACTAGTGATCGTCCAGAAATGCACCCAGGACGAACAGCTGATATTATGGTTGATGACCAATTAGTTGGTTTCATTGGGCAAGTTCATCCACAAACTGCTAAGGAATATAAGATCCCAGAAACATATGTATTTGAATTAAATCTAGAATTATTACTGGCTGCACCAAAGATTGAAAATGAATATACACCTATTAGTAAGTATCCTTCAATCACTCGTGATATTGCCCTCTTGGTTGATGATGATGTTGAAAATGCAACAATTGTAGAGGCAATTAAGCAAAAGGGTGGTGCTTACCTTAAGGACATTCACTTATTTGATGTTTATGCTGGTTCTCACCTTCCTGCCGGCAAGAAGTCATTAGCTTACACCTTAACTTATCAAGATGATAAAGGAACGTTGACTGAAGACCAAGTAAACGCGGCCTTTGATAAGGTTACTGCTTACTTGCAAGATAAGGTTGATGCAGAAATTCGTTAAAAATAAAAAAGGCTGGAATTTTTCGGCCTTTTTTTAGTGCAAATAATTATTTTTTACGTATTTATATTATAGGACCAATCGCTAAACTAATAATTAGTGGTTGAAGGACCTAAATTTTCCTGCTATTTTATTAATAGTTTGATAAAAAATAAAAACATTTGATATAAAGAGAGATAAACAAAATAATGAAATCAACAACAAAGAAAATTCTTGCATCGTCGTTAGGGGTAGCTGGCGCAATGACAATGGGTACTGTAACTGCTAAGGCTGATACCACTGTTACAGTCAATGCTGGCGATAGTTTAAACGGGATTGCTCAAAAGTATAATGTTAGTGCGGATGATATTGCAACCGCTAATCACTTGCAAAATAAAGAGTTGATTTTTGCAGGACAAAAGTTGACAATTCCAACCAAAGATAAAAATGAGACGCCTGCTAATAACACTGAGAAAAAGGATCAGGCCAACAAGAACAGTCAAAGTCTACAAGATTCTGTTAACAAGGCAATGTCTTATTTAGGAACCCCTTATGTTTGGGGTGGTAATAAGCCAGGTGGATTTGATTGTTCTGGGTTGGTTCAGTATTGCTACGGTATTCCTCAACGGACGACGTATGAACAACAAGCTTTAGGACTACATATTCACGATAATGTTTTAAACGCGCCATATGGGGCCCTTGTTTTCTACGGTTCTGATGATGCGCCATATCACGTTGCCATTTCACTTGGAGATGGTCGGATTATTCAAGCACCAAATGAAAATGAAACAGTTAAAATTACTGACCAACAATACTTCCCTGGAAATTACTATGTTGTGATGCATTAATATTCCCTTTCACCTCACCTTTAATAATTTAAATTAGTAATTATCTTGCGCATCACAAAAGAGTGCTATATACTATTTCAGATTAGAAAGTTTTATGAGGGAGACAAATTGATGAGTATTCAACAGAATAAGCGTCCAGTAGTTATTGGTGTTACAGGTGGTTCCGGTAGTGGAAAGACAACGGTAAGTAATAAAATCTATGACCAATTGCATGGGCAAGCGATCCAGATTATTAACCAAGATACTTACTATAATGATCAGTCAGATATGACAATGGATGAACGTAAAGCAGTAAATTATGATCATCCACTTGCATTTGATACCGATTTTTTAATTAAGCAACTAACGGATTTGCGAAGTAATAAGGCTATTGA
The DNA here is from genome assembly GCA_011958095.1 of Lactobacillaceae bacterium. Classification (GTDB taxonomy): domain Bacteria; phylum Bacillota; class Bacilli; order Lactobacillales; family Lactobacillaceae; genus Limosilactobacillus. The sequence continues at coordinate 1,905 of BLMQ01000012.1, forward strand.
GATGCCGGTATATGACTATGCACAATATACACGTTCAGACAAAACCGTTCATGTAGAACCAACCGATGTTATTATTTTGGAAGGAATCTTAATTCTTGATGATGAGCGTTTACGTGATTTAATGGATATTAAGGTTTACGTTGATACAGATGATGATATTCGGATTATTCGCCGGATTCAACGTGATATGGTAGAGCGTGGACGGTCTCTTGATTCAATTATTACGCAATATTTAGCTACGGTTAAGCCAATGTACCATCAATTTGTTGAACCAACTAAACGCTACGCTGACATTATTGTGCCAGAAGGTGGCGAAAACCAAGTTGCAATTGACCTATTGTCTACAAAGATCCGTGATATTTTGGTAAAACGTGGGCATACGGAATTACAATAGGTATTTACAAGCTGAAGTAGAAATGGTAATGTTGCACTGGATAAATTATGAGGAGTGTTTATAATGGCTGAAGAAAAAACTTTTCCAATGACCCTTGAAGGGAAGAAAAAGCTTGAAGATGAACTTGAAGAATATCGCTTGAAGCGTCGACCAGAAGTTATTAAGCGGATAAAGATTGCTCGTAGTTATGGTGATTTATCTGAAAACTCAGAATATGAATCAGCAAAAGACGAACAAGCAATGGTTGAAAGCCGGATTGCTCAAATTGAAAATATGCTTCAATATGCTGAAATTATCGATAATGAAGATGTCGATAAGGATGAAGTATCTATGGGACGGACAATTACTATTCAAGAATTGCCAGATGAAGAACCAGAAGAATACCAAATTGTTGGTGAATCAGAATCTGATCCATTCAATGGTAAGATTTCTAATGAATCTCCAATGGCAAAGGGTCTCTTAGGACACAAAGTCGGTGAAGTTGTCGATGTTGACGTTCCAAATGGGACAATCAAGTTAAAGATTATCAAGGTTGATTAATTAAAATAATTTAAGCGAGATCGAGGAATATTGTTGATTTCTCAATCTCGCTTTTCTTATTGGTATTACTTTTCTACTATGCTATAGTAAGGTGTGTGAAAGCGATATCACTGAACGTTGGAGGGAAGAAAAATGAAATTGATTATTACTGATGCTGCAAGTCAATGGTTTCGTGACGAAATGGGATTAGAATCAGGAAATGGAATAAAGTTTTATGGTAAAACTTATGGTCAAACCGAAGTCCATCATGGTTTTTCACAAGGATTCACTCGTGAAGATACACCAGTTGATCCAATTTTAGAGGTTAAAAAGGATGGTATTAACTATCACATTGATTCGCTAGATGAGTGGTTCTTTAAGGATCTTATAACTACTGTTGACTATGATCCGCAAGCCGACGGACCGGTTTTTCATTTTCAACATGAAGATGGGGATACACCTGACGTAGCTGGATTTGTTAATGACGCTGATGACCATTCTGATAATAAGGCTGATGCCTCTACTGGAGCATCTCAGCATTAATTTTTTATATAGTGAAAAAGCTCTTTAGCAAGCGAGGCTGGGAAAAAAACTTTTGTTT
>BLMQ01000013.1:0-7869 GCA_011958095.1 Lactobacillaceae bacterium
TTTATTCAATTTTAAAGCAAGAACATACAGGTTCCAACTTTAAGGGTACACGTCAAATTTGCTTCCAGTTTTTTATTTTTGTAACGATTCTTTCACAAAATGTTCATACTTGAACGGTATAGTATAGACAATCCCTAATATAAATAAACCCCTATTTTTCTTCTATACTATCCCCCTCAAAATAGCTATGAAGAAATACGAAAAGTGGTCGGCCCATAATGAGTCGGCCATTTTTTAATACATCTAGGCTCACCATGGTATAATAAGGAACTAGATATATTACTCATTAAGTATGAGGTGAAATCATTGAATAATAAAGATAATAATCAAAATAATAATAAGCGGCGACCCACGCGGGTTGAGCTTTATGACACTCCTAAGCCAGGAGAAGAAAAGAAAAAACGTTCTTTCTTTAATCGTAAACCTAAACAGACTACCCCTAACCCTAAACATAAGACAGCATCCCCTAACAAGAAAAAGAATCCATATAGAATTTCTCGCCGAATGTTTAAGGTCATTTTAGGCTGTCTATTAGTTGTCTTAATTGCAACCATTGTTATTTTCCTAGTTAAACAACAGGACCCTGTCAATGTTGATAGTAATGACACTACTGTCTCCACCAATACTTCATCACGCAAGAAACACAAAAAGAGCAGCAGTAGCAGTCATAAGCATCGTTCAAGTTCCAATGACAGTGATGACAATGATACTCAAGATACTTATAGTATTTCAACTCCTAGTCGTTCAAATAACACGCCTCAGACAAATCATTCAACTAACCAACAACCAACTACTAACTCTTCCTCAACTCCACAACAAAACCAACCATCGCAGGAAGAACATCATGATCAAGGCAACAGCCAACAACAATCTACTTCACAACCAGCAAGCAGCAATTCTGGGTCACAGCCTAATCAAAGTTCGCAAAGCGCTAGCTCCCAGTCAAACCCGCAACCAGTTCAACCTCATTCTCAAAATAATCAACATTAATTTGGAATAAAGGGGTTGTCAATTAAAGTGGGCGTGCTATAATCAAGACAATCGATTGAAGGATATGCACCTTCAAAGTCCTCTACAGAGAGTAAGTGCCTTGAGTGGAAGCACTTGTGAGTGACAATGATGGTTGTACCACCTTCCTTTATTATTAGCCGAGATAAGGCTAGTCGGATCGTGTCCGTTACCGCACCTTAGAGAGGACATTACTAGTGTGTCCTAAAGATGGGTGGAACCACGCTAATTTTTGTTAATTAACGTCCCTGATACTTTCAACGTTGAAAGTATCAGGGACGTTTTTATTTATATTAAAGGAGAGATTTCTATGGCTCAGGTTGCTGTTATGTCCCCAGATGGATCAGTTAAGAAGATCGATCGGGATTCACAAGAAGGTTTAGAAGCATTACGTAAACTTTCTGCATTAATGTTAAAGGCTGCATTAAAACAAGAATTTAAGGGTATTCGACTTGGTGAAGCTGTCGCTGACGAAGATGGTTTCCACGTTGATTCTGATAAAGATAATCAACAAGTTTCTGCTGACGAATTACCAGCTCTTGAAGACGTAATCAAGGGAATGGCAAAGAACGATGTTAAGGTAGAATTTGTTGAAGTACCTGTTGACAAGGCTCTTGCCGAGGTAAAAGATGATCGTTTCTCTACTGAATTGATCAACGAAAATGCCAAAGACGGCAAGGTAGCAATGTACCAACTTGGCGATGTTAAAGCTGTTGCAGATGATGACATTCTTTTGTATGGTAATGTTGTTAAAAACTTACGCTTGCTTTCTGTTGCTGGTGCTTACTGGAAGGGAATGTCCTCCAATCCTATGCTTCAACGGATTTACGGAACTGTCTTCTACAAGAAGGATGCATTAGAAGAAGATTTAAAGAAACGTCAAGAAGCTAAGGAACGTGACCACCGTGTTATCGGTAACCAACTTGACCTCTTCTTTGTTGATCCTAAAGTTGGTGCCGGTTTACCATACTGGTTACCAAAAGGTGCTACTATTCGTCGGACAATCGAACGTTACATCATTGACCGGGAAGTTGCCGATGGTTACCAACACGTTTATACTCCAGTCCTGATGAATCTTGATGCATACAAGACTTCTGGTCACTGGGAACACTACCGCGATGATATGTTCCCACCAATGGACATGGGTGATGGCGAAATGCTTGAATTACGGCCAATGAACTGCCCAAGTCATATTCAAGTTTACAAGCACCATATTCGTTCGTACCGTGATCTTCCATTACGGATTGCTGAACTTGGTATGATGCACCGTTATGAAAAATCAGGTGCTCTTTCTGGTCTTCAACGGGTTCGTGAAATGACTTTGAACGATGGTCACACCTTCGTTACCCTTGACCAAATTCGTTCTGAATTCGCTAAGATTTTGAAGTTGATCATGAGCGTTTACGAAGACTTTGATATTACTGATTACAGCTTCCGTCTTTCTCTTCGTGACCCTAAGAATGTTAAGAAGTACTACGCTAATGACGAAATGTGGGAAAAATCCCAATCAATGTTGAAGTCAGCAATGGACGACCTTAACCTTGATTATTATGAAGCTGAAGGTGAAGCTGCCTTCTATGGTCCAAAACTTGATATTCAAACCAAGACTGCTCTTGGAAATGATGAAACAATGTCAACGATTCAACTTGACTTCATGCTTCCAGAACGATTCGGTCTTTCCTACGTTGGTCAAGACGGTAAAGAACATCAACCAGTTATGATTCATCGTGGTGTTGTTGGAACAATGGAACGGTTCATGGCTTACTTAACAGAAATTTACAAGGGTGCATTCCCAACTTGGTTAGCTCCAGAACAAGTTCACATCATCCCTGTTAATGAAGAAGCTCATGGTGAATACGCCGATGACCTCGCTAAGAAGATGAAGGCTGCTAACATCCGGGTTAATGTCGACCACCGAAACGAAAAGATGGGCTATAAGATTCGTGAAGCTCAAACACAAAAGGTTCCATATACTCTTGTTGTTGGAGACGATGAAAAGAATAACAATGGTGTATCTGTTCGTAAGTACGGTGAAAAGGAACAAAATGAAATGAGTCAAGAAGCATTTATGAATGAAATTCTTGAAGATATTGCTTCTTACTCCCGTGAAAAGTAATTAAGACTAAAAATGGCTTTATCACAACTTTGTGAAAGCCATTTTTTTGTTTTAAATTTTATGAAAGCGAAATTTTTAGCATAACTTTAACCACCAAAAATAAACCGTTTTCGAAACATTCGTGAAGTTTTGGACAACCTAAAATTAGTGATTGACACTATTAATCAAAGGTTTTATAGTAATAAACGCTCACTTTTGAGCCACTAAATATAATAACTAATCATAAAAAACAAAAACTATTTATTTTGGAGGTATAAGATATGTCTACTATGAACGATTTATTTAAAGCAATGGGTAAAGCTACTGAAGAACATCACGCTAGCGGCCTTTCATTTGAAGCTAAGACTGATACACCTGCTGGTATTGGTCAAGGTATCCTTAACGTTCGCAAGTAATTTTAAAAGGTCATGATTAGGAATTTCTCGATCATGACCTTTTTTATTTATCCTTAATAGCCGAAGCAAATATAAACATAACTAACCCCAGGGCAAATAGAACACTTAATGAAGCCGCACCGACCGTCGATTTACCAGTTTATTGAGTAACGATTCCAACAATAAAGGGACCGAGAATTGCGGAAAACTTCCCAAGGATATTATAGAAACCCAAAAATTCACTACTGTCATTTTTAGGAACAAGGCGGCCGAAGTATGATCTACTAAGTGCTTGAAGTCCGCCTTGGCTTGTCCCAACTAAAATAGCTAAAATCCAAAAATCGATCAAAGTTTCTAACCGTAAAGCATAAAGACAAATAAAGAAATAAACGATAATGCCTAGCATAATAATTCGTCTCGTAGAAAACTTATTAGCAAGTCAACCATACAAAAGTGAAATGGAACAGCAATTAACTGAACTACTAACAGAACGACCATCAGCATCGTTGTTTGAATTCCTAAGTCTTTACCAATAACTGTTGCCATCGTAAAAATTGTATCAACACCGTCAATATAGAAGAAATAGGCAACTAAAAACCATGTCAACTGCTGATATTGATTAATATGATGCATGGTTCTTCTCAGACGGCGCAAACTATCGATAAAAGGATTTTTTTCATACTGTTGACGCTATAACGTTGATGACCATTTTTTTAATAACGGCTACGCAAAAATAACCCACCAAACTGCAGCCAGAATAAAACTAAATCGGGCTACTCCATAACTGCTTAGGAGACCGCCAAAACCTTTACTTAGTTCTGCCACTAAAAAGATAATAAAGGCGACCACTCCTCCTAGATAGCCCATTCCATAACCGGTCGACGAAACACGGTCCATTTGCTTATTATCAGCTACATCTATTAGGAAACTATCATAAAATAAATTTCCTCCTGAGTAACCAATGATCGATCCAATATAAACAAGTAAAAGCACCTGCCAATATTTGATTGGAACAAGAGCAAGACCAATTGTCAGTAAAATTCCCAACCAAGTAAAGAGATTTAGCCAGCGCTTTTTTGCATGCGGATAATCAGCCAATGCTCCCAATAAAGGTGCAAGTAAAGAAATAATAAGTGTACCAAAACTATTTGCGTATCCCCACAGCGCTATCGAATTCGCTGCACTAACACCGGCATGATCAGTTACTGCTTTGAAATAAACTGGTAAAACAGCGGTCACAACTAAAATTCCATAACCAGAATTTGCCCAATCATAAAAAATCCATTGCCATTGTTGTCTTGTAAACTTCACAACGTCACCTCAGTCTTTAAAGATTGCATTAATTACTTGTCCGGCAGTTGCAGTCGGATAATGTAATCCTAATAATTTAGCAAATGTCGGTCCTTCATCAACCAGGTGAGCATTTTCAACAGTCGCATCACCTTTGATTTGTGGACCGGCAAAAATAGCGGTAGTGAAGTAATTTGCTTGTGTTGGCCCGTAACCATGGACTCCACGATATCGATCATGAGTTCCAATTGATTCTGGAGCAACTTTTTCAACAATTGCTGGTCTGTTTACCTCATCAGTAAAATAATATCCCGGCTTAGCTTCAACCAAAAACGTACATTTAGGATCCGCGCCTCGTTTAATTGCCGTTGCGTTATCATAGATTTGCTCAACCCCTTCAATACCAGCAATCATTTGCTTAAGTTTTCCTCGATCCACGGCACCACGAGTATAAATATAGGTTTCTCCATCGCAAGTTTTAGCAGTGACTTGCCAGTTATTTCGATAAGTAATTTTCTTTCTAAGAGGGTGAAGAAGTCCTTGTTGCGCAAACAACATATTTAAATGAATCATCTTATCAACATTAATTTGATAGTGATCCCCTAAAACTACAAAGTCCGTTCGCGCATAAGTACCGGCATCTTTCGTCGCTTGAATTATCTTAGCTACGCGTTTATCTAAACGGTGTAATGCTTCTTTTGCTTGTGGTGACCGAACCCCATAACGGTGACGCATACTATCCATATCAACTAAGTGAATCAAGGTTAAGTCCGGCTTTTTATTTTTAATCGTATCAACCGCACATGCTGTTACAAAATCGTCAAGCCACGGCTGCTTAATCCCGTGCCGTAATTTACCATATTTCTTATTCATTTCATATAGAAATAACGGACTGCTTGCCTTTAACGAAACAAGTACTTGATTTGTCCAAATTCGATTAGGAAAGATTTCTGCAAGGTTATAATCAATCTTACTGCCAGCAGTAACAGGCCACAAAAATGCAGCAGTTGTTAAGCCCTTTTCTTTTGCAACATCATAGAGAGGCACCGATTGAATATCTTTTCGATACCAAAACCAGTCAGGCGATTGCCGGCGTGGCTGCAATTTAGTATTGTTAATAATTCCATGCACAGCCGGATACTGCCCGGTAATAATCGAAGTATGGGATGGATAAGTTAACGTTGGAAAGATTCCTTCAACTTTTTTTACCCAGGTTCCTTTTTTTATTAAATTCGCTAATGTTGGTGTTATTTGGCGTAATTCGTTTAGGTCACGAAATCCTAGTGAATCTAGCGAAATAACAATTAGCTTATGCTGTTTCATCTGTTTATCTGCTTTCTTTTTAAACTCATTAGCTATTTTAAAATAAATTATTGTTAATAACTAGTTTTGAAAGAAATTATCAAAAGTCATTCTCATCGTAAGCCCTAAAATTTGTATAATAGAATGGTTAACCCCTATTGGTAGACTGTGGATTGCCAATAAATTTTAAAGTGAAATTTGATTCACAGTAATTTTTAATGTAAAATTAAGTTTCAGTTTTCAGTATTTTATGAAAGGAATCATAATCATGCAAAATCAGTTACCCAAGGGAAAAGAGCATGAGAAAACTCTCGGCCTCTTCGACCTTTCTATTCTAGGTATTGGCGCAATCATCGGAACTGGAATTTTAGTTTTAACTGGAATTGTCGCCGCGGAAGATTCAGGCCCCGCAATTGTTTTCTCTTTTCTGATTGCTGCTCTTGCCAGTGGTTTAATTGGTCTCTGTTATTCAGAATTGACCACTAGCCTCCCCAATTCAGGAAGTGCCTTTTACTACGCGTGGGTTTCAATTGGTAAATTTATGGCGTTCCTTGCTGGATGGACGCTGATTGGGGTCTACGTTACTACAACTGCTACCGTAGCCAATGGTTGGACCGGGTACGTGCAATCGTTCCTCGAAGTTCTTGGAGTTAATTTACCACATAAATTACTGGTTACTCCTGCAACTGGTGGTTATGTAAATCTCCCTGCTGTCTTGATGATCCTTTTTATGACGATTATTCTGACACGGGGAACTAGTGAAAGTAAACTTGTTAACAACTTCTTGGTTGGTGTCAAAATCTTTATTATTGTTCTATTTATCGTTGTTAGTGCTCAATATATTAATCCAGCTAACTGGCACCCATTTTTACCATATGGATACAAAGGAATTTTCACAGGAGCATCTGCTGTCTTCTTCTCCTTCCTTGGATTTGATGCATTAGCTACTTCTGCTGAAGATGCTAAAGATGTTGATAAAAATATTCCCCGGGCAATAATTTTATGTTTAGTCATTTCAACGGCCCTCTATATTTTAGTTAGTCTTGTTATGACGGGAGTTCTAAGCTATAAAGATTTGAATGTCTCTGAAGCTATGTCATATGTTCTTTTAGCTAAAGGTCATAAATACGTGGCTGAGATTGTTTCGCTTGGTGCTGTTTTAGGAATTATGGCTGTTGTCTTCGCATTCATCTATGCTGGCTCAAATATCATGAAGTCAATGAGTCGAAGTGCTTTTCTTCCTCAAGGCCTCGCTAAAGTTAACGACAAAACTCAAAGTCCTAATCGTGCTATTTGGTTAGTCGGACTTCTTGCAGCTGTCTTGGCTGGAGAATTTGATCTCCATTATCTTGCATTAATTGCCAATATTGGATCGTTGGTTGTCTTTGCTTTAATTTCGCTTATCGTAATTATCTTACGCTACCATTATCCAGAATTAAAACGACCATTTAAGGTACCTTTTGGCAACGTTATTCCTGTTCTATCAGTATTGATCTGTATTGTTTTATTAGTAAGCATCTCACTTAATGCTTGGTTAACATACTTATTGTGGTTGCTAGTTGGATTAGGAGTTTACTTCTGCTACTCTCTTCGTCATGCAAACGAATTTAATTTCCAAGATGAAAGTGATATTCCAGGCGCTTAAAATTTATTTCTAAATTATGATGAGGCTGGGAGAAAACAAAAGTTTTCTCTCAGCCTCAACTACTTTTATGAACAATAGAAAGATAACGTGGAAAATAACCACAAGGCTCGAGTCTAAGTACGAACGATAATCAG
>BLMQ01000014.1:0-6236 GCA_011958095.1 Lactobacillaceae bacterium
TTGCTTGCGGGGGCTCGAAAACGAAGTCACAAGTGACTTCTGTCTCGCTCCCTCTGCTATTTTCATGGACAATTGTAAGATAATGTGGAACTGCTTCGCGCCGTCACAAGTTTCGAGTCCGAGCGACAATCAGCCCATACCTCCGCCTTAGCTTAGCCAACCGCCTTGTCGAGAAGACTGTTTTCTACGCACATTTTACAGCAAATTACTGGCTTGGCTTAGTCTTATAAAGACCGTATAATGAATTGGAAGATAATCAAGGAGAATTTAAAAAATGGAAGATAATAAATATCAATATGATGAAAACGGTTTTCGGGAAGATCTAAAAGATGATCCGGATGTGCTTCACCAGCCAGATGCTGACCGTACACAGCGCGATTTAATAACTCTGGATTATGATGAGACGTTGGCATTCCTTAATGGTGAAAAGGAAGTTAAGACCGTTTATGACTTTTCAGATGATGTTTTGGAAAAAATAAAAGAAAAATATCCAACCCTAAATGATACACCGATCAATAAAGTAATCATGGAAAAGTATCAGCAGATTTTATCCGCTCGATACAATGAATCACAAGCAAATAATAAGACGGTGCATGCCGATGATAGCGAGGATAATGATGAATAGCCTAATAACGTTTATTATTTCAATTGCCTTTTTAGGATTAGTGATTTGGGAAAATCGTTTGCATAGTCAACTTGGATTTTTGGCAAGTCAACGACCAGATAAAGTTACGAAGGATTTTATCCGAGTAATTCGTCAAGAGAAACGGTTGAATTGGATCTTGTGTATCTTAGCAATTATTGTTTTCATGACGACTAGTCGTTACTCAGTTCTATTAATGAGTATTATTACAATTATTGAATTGTTATTAGTAACTCGCATGGATCGTGTAAAAAACGAAATGATAGATTAAATATTATTATAATAGTCAATGTTTTAAGAAAGAGTAACGTTTTTTAAGAACTATCTAATAATTGCTATACGCATTTAAAAATTAATGGTAAAGTTAGAATTGTGTATTTCACTAATTTATTATTATTTGTTTAGTTTTTAGGAACTTATTGGGAGGGTGTTTTATTTATATGAGTAAAAAAAGAACACATCATTCAAATAACCATCGATCTCGTGGCGTTTTTGCAGGAGCAGTTAGTGCCTTAAGTTTATTAGCAGTAACAACACAAGCAGTTAATGCTGAACAGCTTACTGTTAAGTCTGGTGACACTATTTGGGGGCTTGCAAAACAACATGGACTTTCTGTTAGTGCATTAGAACAAGCAAATCCTTCAGTTAAGAAGATAAACGATAGTATCGACTTAATTACGGTTGGTCAACAATTAACGTTGCCTGCTGCTCAACATGATGCTAGCGCCGATTTGAATGCTGATGGTAGTTATACTGTTAAGCCTGGCGACACGTTTAGCTCTATTGCTGATCGTTATAATGTAACGGTTAGTCAATTAATGGCATGGAATAACCTAAGCACTAATGACTCATTATACATTGGACAACAACTCAGTGTAACAGGTCCTGCGATCTCAACTGCTGTAAACGCACCCGCTGTAAGTGCTCCTGTTGCTGATGCGAGTGTATCACCTCAGCAATCAGTTGCTCAATCGACAGATGCAACTTCATCGGTTCAGGTTCAAACTTCAGCAGTTGCCTCTGCTTCTGTGCTTCAACAAGATGTGGCTAGTAGCCAACCAGCAGGAACTGTTCCTAGTCAAAGTGCTGCCAATAGCAACGCAACTCTTGCAAATAACACAGTTACGGTTGCGGCTGGCTCCACAGCTGCTAATGGCGTAGCAACTGCAACAGATGCTGCTCAACCTACTACAGCTAATACTGTTCAGGCTACTTCTGCCTCAGCTGAAAATAGTGTTGCACCACAAACACAAAATGTTGCTGTTAGTCAGGCTGCTTCAACAACTGTAAATACGACTGCTTTATATGGACAATCATTTGTTCAAGCAGCACCAGTAGCAAGTCAAGCACCACAATCACAGACTGCCCCAGCATCACAAGCAACGGTTAACGTTCAGAACAGTAATGCTGCTGCTTCGCAACAAACAACTGCTGTAACATCACAAACTCAGCCGCAACAATCACAAGCGGCTGCTAGTCAACCTGCACAGCAAGCAGCAACTACTAATCAAGATTTACAACATGGTTCTGTAGTTAGTCTTGCCACTAAGATCGCCAACTCTAATAGTGTTCCGTACGTATGGGGTGGTGAAAGCCTTAGTGGAATGGATTGTTCTGGATTAGTTAAGTATGTTTATGCTAATGCAGAAGGTAAGCAATTACCACACTATACAGGAGCACTTGAAAACTGTGTGGACCAACATCCAGTTAATGAAGCTAAGCCAGGCGATCTCTTATTCTGGGGTAACCATGGTTCAACTTACCATACAGCTATTTACACAGGAAATAATCAATATGTGGCCGCTGCTCACCCGGGGACTAATGTTTCGACTTACACAATCAGTCCATACTTTAATCCAAGTTTTGCCGGAACGGTTAAATAGTTCTGATAGATTATTAGAGTTTTTTCATTAGATAGTAACAAAGATGTAACCTAAAAAGGGTTAACATTCTTCTATCCTCGTGTTATCTTACTTATATTGCAATTCCAGTATTGCTCTAAAAATATTTCACATTTATTGGGGAGTGTTAAATATGAGTAACAAACATGAAATTGAAGAAGATTTATACCGTGCCCAGTCCCGTTTGGATGATTTACGTAAACAAGAGGGACAGGGAAATACGGGTACGCAGACTGTTACTATTCAACCAAAGTACGGTGAAGAGATGCAATCTTTACGAGAAGAATGCAGTCAGTTACGGATTATTTTAGAAGCGATAGAAGCTTCTGAAGATTAATAAAATAAAAAGATTAACAAAAAAGCAGTAAGCGCTAGAAGAAAAAATTATCTTCTGTGTTTACTGCTTTTAACTTATTTTTCTATTGTTTGCCAAATTGGATATTGACTAATGTCTAAGGTGAGGTCGATAAAACGATTACCGATCTCTTCTCCATCAGTTTGACTAAATTCTAGTGAAGTAGTTGTGATATGGAGATTATCGCTTTGGAAGTGGTGGGCAAATTTTGATTGGTCTAGCTTGCCCCGAGCTAACTGTAGCAATTGCCAAATTGTCATAGGCCAACCTTTTCGTTCAGCAACGACTAATTCCAATGACGGTTTCTTTAATGAAGCATTTGGTGCGACCTTAAATCCACCACCGATAAATGGATGATTGCTGGTAATTGCGATATAAGCTTTAGGAAAAATAAAGCGTTCACGCCCAGATTGAATCATCAAGGTAAAGGGCTCTTGATCATAGATTACTCCAATTGCCTTTTGAAGGTAGGTGAAACGCCCGATATGATTTTTCTTGTGATGAGCCTTGAATGTATTAGCACGACTAACAATTGCCGCGTCAAAACCAATTCCTAAATTATTAAGAAAATAGCCTTCTTCACCCCGAATCGCCTCATGATAATGACCAATGTTAATTTTTTGTGGTGCGTCTGCAGTTAAAATTTGATCTAGTGCCCTTTGCGGATGCATAGAAATCCCGTAACCGCGGGCAAAATCATTTCCTGTCCCAGCAGGAATATATCCAACCGCAAGTGGTTCTTTATTCAATCGCTTGGCCGTCTTCATAAGTCCATTAACAACTTGATGTAGCGTACCATCACCACCAATCGCAATGACAATTGTTGATCCCGCATTATGAGATTGGGCGATTTGACTGGCAAGGTATTCTCCATGATTAGGATACTTAGTTGTTTCCATGTGATAATCAATTTGTTGTTGATCTAAGACCGGTTTGATTGACGACCATGCCTTTTCTGCATTGCCATTACCAGCATGACGGTTGAGGATGATTGAATAATTCATCAATATTCCTCCTTTGAATGGTGCCAAAAAGCAAAAATAATATAATTAATTCAGTATTTTTCTAATGTTCATAAGAAAGTTGGAGGCTGAGAAAAACAAGCGTTTTTCTCAGCCTCTGTTAATGATTAAAAGCTTAGAACGTCGTCAACTTAAAGTTAGGGTTTTGCTTTTCGTAAGCAAGGGCCTTTTCATCAAGTTGTTCTACAAATTCAATATTGTAGTCAGTGTTGTGTTCAACCATTAAAAGTGCTTCAGCTTCTGAATCAGCTTCAATATACAATGATTGAGTATTTTCACGAACTGGGCGTTTTGTCTTATCAGCTTGGTAGTATACTTTAAAAGTCATACTGTTAAAAACTCCTTAATTAAAGATATTATGCAGTAATTTACTTTATTATTCTATCACAGATGACCAAAAGTGTCTTAAATTTTCCTAACATGGTATTATTAAATAAAGGTAAAGGCCAACGAGGTGATAGTCATGGTTATATTCTTAATCTGTATTTTAGCAGCAATAATTGTTATTGCTCTTTATTTAACGATCCATCGCATATTCCTTAAGCGAGCAACGATGATGGTACAGAAAAATGCTCAAGACGTTACTGATGCAGCGTTAAATACTAGTTTGAAAGAAATGTTACATTGGAATAAAAATCTGAATTCTCAAATTGTTGCCGATGTTTGGGGAAAAGGTGTGCTTGCTTTTGAATACCATTTTGATTATAAAAAAGAAAATATTAATCTTGATGATTCCACACGTCAAAAACTAGCAGCGAAACTTAATGAATACGCAAAACAACATTATTTAAAGATGGCTCCCAATGCCTCTCAACCGTTTATTATAACCGATTGGTGGAAATATGAAGGGATTTTGCATATCGATATTGCCTATTTGATAAATGAAGCAACCGTTGAGTACATTGAAGATTTAGAAAAATTAAATCAAAATAGCAATTAGTTAAAATGGCCGGGAGAAAGTGTGGTTTTCTCTCGACCATTTTTTGTAAAACTTAACTAATCATCACTGTATCTGCAGGCGCCTCAAATGGTTGATCTTTATTAATATGATCGTAAAATAGTACCCCATGCAAATGGTCAATTTCATGCTGACAAACAATTGCTGGATAATGCTTTAATCGTACCTTATGCGTTTCACCATTAACGTCTTGATAACGTAATGTGATGCGGTCATGTCGTGGTACGTAGCCAGGTACGTCTTTGTCAACTGAAAGACAACCTTCACCTTCAGTAAGAGCACCATATTGAACCGATTCACTGACGATTACTGGATTAATAATAACGTCCTTAAATAAGGGCTTTTCATCTTCAGCAGGTGCAGGAACAAGGACAGCAGCCATTTGCTTTGAAACACCAACTTGAGGAGCAGCAAGACCAACTCCAGCTCGTAACTTGTATTTTTCACATAATTCAGGATCTTGACTTACTTCTAAGTATTTCATCATATCCTTTGCTAATTTTTGGTCTTCATCAGATAGGGGAAATGAGACCTTAGCAGCTCGTTTACGTAAAACGGGATTGCCGTCACGGGTAATATCTTTCATTAAATACATTACTCACTATGCCTCCATATAAAAATTCAGTCATATTATAGTCTATCATAACTATTTAAAATTGCTAATGAATATGAGGGTAACAATAGTTAACTATGAATTTTGAAAAAATGTATAGTTCATTTGGACCATTTTAACAATTCTGTCCATTAAGCTTATGAAAGCGCTTGTATTATTTAAGCAATCGGTTATACTATAAATGTAGGTAAGCAATCGCTTACATGATGTTAATTGGATTTGGAAAGGAATGTTGAATATGGCCAATACCAAAGCTGTCAATTTTGCTGAGATTAAAGCCAATGAAGGGGTACCTTATGCAAAACCCGTACAAATTCTTGATAACGACGGAAATGTTGTTAACGAAGAATTAATGGCTAATTTCAGTGATGAATTATTAGTTGACTTAATGAAAAAAATGGTTTGGGAACGCGCCTTGCATGAGCAAACAATGAGTTTCTCAAAGCAAGGTCGATTAGGCTTCTATGCTCCAACTTGGGGTGAAGAAGCTTCTGAAATGGGAACAGCTGCTGCATTTAAGAAGCAAGACTTCCTTTTCCCTGCTTATCGTGATTTGCCACAATTAATTCAACATGGAGCAACTGTTGCTCAAATGTACTTATGGTCAAAGGGACACATCAAAGGTAACCTTTTTGATGCACGTGCTCTCCGGCCACAAATCATTATCGGAGCACAGATGGTCGAAATGGCTGGTGGTGCTCTTGGAATTAAGAAGAATGGTGAGAAAGAAACTGTTGCTTATGG
>BLMQ01000015.1:0-29671 GCA_011958095.1 Lactobacillaceae bacterium
TGATGCGACAGCAATAACAGCTGTCTGAAGGTCATTTTTAGCTTCTGCAGCTGCTTTTGCCTTCTCAATTGGCGACTCACTGTCAGCGTCTTCTTCATCTTTTTCCATGATTTCTTCTTGTTGCCAAACCATGTTATGAATTTCAATTGTCTGTAAATCACCGAATTGTTGACCCCAAGATAATACTTTACCGGGATGCTCGGTATGAACATGGACCCGCACAACTTGATCATCGTTTAGAACAAGTAAACTATCGCCTAAGTCAGCTAAGTAGTTATAGAAAGTATCATAGTCAAACTTTTGAGTCACTTGTTTACCCTTACCAAGTCGTACCAACATTTGAGTACAGTAAGTGTACTTGATATCTTCAGGATTAAGCTTTCCTTGAACGCTTTGGTGATCCATGGCGTGAACCATCTCATCAATTTCAGCATTGTCAGGTTTATAGTCATCACTTTTATCTACGCGGCCACTCAAGGCTTCGTCAAAGGCTTGAAGTACAAAGACGAGTCCTTGTCCACCAGAATCTACCACGCCAACTTCTTTCAGGACTGGCAATAAATCCGGCGTCTTCTTAAGCGCTTCTTCACCTGCTTCATAAATAGTATGCATAATCTCAACAAGATCATCAGTCTCTTTAATCTTATTGAGGCCTGCTTGAGCTGATTCACGAACAACAGTTAAAATGGTACCTTCTGTTGGCTTCATCACAGCCTTATAAGCTGTCTTTGCACCATTAGCATAAGCATTAACAAAGTCAGCAGTAGATAAAACATCCATGCCTTCTGTTGCCTTTGCAAAGCCACGGAAAATCTGCGATAAAATAACCCCAGAATTTCCGCGTGCTCCCATTAAAAGGCCCTTTGCTAACGCTGCACTCAGGTCGCCAACCTTCTTACTGGTTTCGTTGCGTTCGTACTTGGCACCGCTTGCCATTGAAGAAGTCATGTTTGTCCCGGTGTCTCCATCTGGAACTGGAAAAACATTTAATGAATTAATAAATTCAGCGTTCTTACCAAGTTTATCGGCGGCCGCCTGGACCATTTTACCGAATTCAAGGTTTGTAATTTTTGTTACAGCCAATTCGAAATTCCTCCCCAATGCTCGCTTAATCTTCTAGTGTCCGTACACCTTGGACACATACATTAACTGAATTTGCCGTAATACCGAGCATTGTTTCAAGATTATACTTTACCTTTGCTTGGACACTTTTTGATACTTCTGAGATCTTTGTGCCATAGCCTACAATAATATTTACGTCAACAGCTACACCATTATCTTGCTGCCGAACAACAACGCCGCGCGCAAAATTTTCACGACGAAGAATTTGGTTAACCCCATCACGGAGGGGGTTTCGGCTTGCCATTCCAACAACACCGTAGTTATCAGTAGCAGCCCCACCAACAACTGATGAAATCACATCATTATCAATGTCAATTGTACCTGACTTAGTTTTGATTTTTACTGCCATCGTCATGGCCTCCTTATAAAATTACCAATTGATTTTAGAATCCAATGATACTAAAATTCACAATTAAATCAATACCATCATACCATAGCATATTTCACTAAAAAAGTAACTGATGGATATTTTTGCAATCAATCAATGGGGTTAATCAATTAGTGTAAAAAATAAGCCGCCCAAACTGGACGGCATCATTTTAATTAAACCCGAGTCACTTTACCTGACTTCAGTGTACGTGCTGAAACGTATACCTTCTTAGGCTTACCATTAACTAAAATGGTTACCTTTTGCAAGTTAGGCTTCCAGCTACGCCGACTTGAGTTAAGGGCGTGAGAACGCTTGTTACCAAATTGCGTCCGTTTACCGTTGATAAAATCTTTAGCCATTGGTGATACCCTCCTCTTTGCTTCATAATTTTTTCGTTTACGCAAAACTGCGATGTAACTCACCTAATTAATCTACCATAGGCATCGTAACAATGCAATAGTTTTCTTTCAAGTAATTTTCCTTGACAGGGTATTTTTCCCTCAAAAACCTATTTTAATTGGTCGTTACACTGAATTACAGAAATAATTCCACTTTCAAATGAAAAATGATTTTCTTCAGCTGTAAATTCATTGCTTGTCCACGAAAATGGAATTTGACTACTCCAGTTTTGCAGTGGATATTTTTCGTCTTTCAACGTAAGGCCTCGAACAGGAGTAAGATTGACAAAGGCCAGGTACTTCTTATGCGGCAGGCGAGAAATAGTGTAATCCCCTGGTAAGTAGTAAGAGACAACATTTTGACAGTCAATAATCTTAATCCGCGTTAAATATGATTTAAATTCACTCTGCAACGGAAGAAAGAGGTTAGCTAATAAATGGTCTAAGCGTCCTCCCGTTGCACCAAAAATTTCAATTTCATCAGCCTGTTCTTGGATTGCAAATTTCACGCCCAATTGCGTATCGGTATAATCCTTTTCAGGAGGATAAGTTTCTATACGAGTAATTTTGCCTTCCAAACCTTGCAATTCATCCCCGGTAACGGAATCAAAGTCACCAATTGCTAAAACCGGTTTAATTCCCCATCTTAATAATCTTAAAGCACCCCGGTCAACCCCAATCCATTTTTCATCTTTACGTTGCAAAATCAACTCGGTTGGAACCATTTCAAGCGGACCGCCAACTAGTACATTTACTCTCATTTTTCACTCCTAAAAAATGGATCTTCGATATTCAGACAAATCCGAACTAGAAGATCCATTTTTGCTTTTTTACTTAATGTAACTAATTACTTAGTAGCATCTTCAAGAGCCTTGATTCGTTCAGAAGGATCTTCAGCGTTAAAGACATATGAACCAGCAACTGCTACCGTCGCACCAGCTTTGTAGCAATCGACAACTGTCTTGTCGTTAACTCCACCGTCTACTTCAATATCGAAATTGTAGCCCTTTTCTTCCTTAATTGCGTTTAATTGAGCAATCTTGTCAACAGTTTCTGGCAAGAACTTTTGACCACCAAAACCAGGGTTAACCGTCATTACTAAGACTTGATCAACCATGTGTAATACCGGTTCAATCATCGCAACTGGTGTACCCGGGTTAATAACAACTTCGGCTTTTACTCCACCGTTTTTGATAATTTGAAGAGCACGGTGAATGTGTTGAGTAGCTTCTACTTGAACACCAATAATATCAGCGCCAGCATCGATGAACATTGGCAAAATATGTTCTGGACTTTCAACCATCAAGTGCACATCCAATACCATGTTTGTAATTGGACGAATGGCCTTAACAAAGCCTGGTCCATAAGAAATACTTGGAACAAAGGTACCATCCATAACATCAATGTGTAAGTATGGTGCACCGGCCTTTTCTACCTTTTCAATGTCCTTTTGTAAATTTACATAATCTGCACTTAAAATTGATGGTGCAACTTTAATCATCCTGATTCCCTCATTTCTTATAATTTGGTTTTTGATTAGCAATCAATTCATGGAACTGAAGATAATCATCATACCGACTCTTCATGATTATACCATTGTTTACCGCTTCCTTCACAGCACATTGTGGTTCTTTTATGTGAAGGCATCCCCGAAACTTACAATCTGCTGAAATCTTAGCCATTTCAGGGAATAACTGCGGCAAATCATTCACCGTCATATCAAATGTCTCATACGACGAAAAGCCAGGGGTATCGGCTATCAGAGCCCCGTTAACATCTAGTAAGCTTACTTTTCGTGTTGTATGCCGTCCCCGTTGAAGTGCTTGGGAAATTTCGCCAGTCGCTAATTTTAATTGGGGAGCCAAATGGTTAAGCAAAGTTGACTTCCCTGCCCCTGTCTGTCCCATCATTGTTACAATATTTCCCTTTAATTCTTCCATCAAATTTGCTAATTGATCGGAATCGAAAGGCTCACGGGCCACATAAACCTGGTAGCCGATTTTACGATAGCCCTCGATCGTCGGCAAAAGTTGTTGGTATTCTTCATCTGTCAGTAAGTCAGTCTTTGAAAAATAAATTAAAGGGGTAACATCTTGTGCTTCTAAAGCAATCAATTGCCGGTCTAAAAGGTTAGCGGAAAATGCTGGTTCTTTAGCTGAGGTTACGACAACTGCCATATCAACATTAGCAACAGGTGGCCGAACCAACTGATTGCGGCGGGGCAAGATTTTTAATAAATACCCTTCCTGTTGATTTTCAGCACTGAACTCGACATGATCGCCAACTACTGGCTTAATCTTTCGTTGACGGAAATTTCCACGTGCCCTTGTCCGATAGATCTTTTCATCTGCAATCACATCATAAAAGCCACTTAATGACTGTTGGATTATTCCTGTTTTCAAACTGCACCTCCATTATCCAGTAATATTTGTTGCACTCATAATCGTTCGTCCATTGCGAACAACACGGTATGCACCTGTTTGTCCTTGTTTAAGGGTAAATGGCACATTAATTGTTGTTTCCTGATTAATTGTAATATCTTGATACTCCATCGTTAAATTATGGTTGGCATCTCTGATATATACCTGTACACGGTTTTCACGCTGGCCACCATTTCCATCAAATGGAATGTTAATCTGAATATTCGTCGTCTTTGTTTGATTACCAGAATTAGCAATGGAAACCGTTAACGTATCACCATGATTTAATGTCGATCCGGCTCGCGGCGTCTGATTAATCACATGGTTAGTCGCGATTGTTTTTGATTTTTTCTCTTGAGTTGTCAATTGCAAATTATTTTTATTTGCAAACTGTTGCACAGCACTAATATCTTGATTCTTAAAGTTTGGAATCTTGATTGGTTCTTTCCCTGCGCTTACCCGAAAAATAATTGTGTTAGCAGCAGGCTTAACAATCGTACCTTTTTTGTGGTTTTGTCTGATAATCTGTCCCTTATCGATATCATCCGAATACACTGGTTCTTGATGAACTTGAAATCCCTTGCGACGAAGGTTAGCGGCTACTGAAGAATAGTCTTCACCAACATAATCAGCCATTTGCAATTGCTTAACTCCTGTACTAACCGTTAAATTAATTGGGGTACTAACACGGGTCTTATGGCTGACGTCAGGATTGGTTGAAACAATTCGGTTTTTATCAACCGCCTGACTATTTACTCGAGTAATCTTACCAATCCGTAAGTTTTGCTGGTGCAATCGTTGTTCTGCCTTTAACACTGTCATTCCTTCTACATCGGGGATGATTACTTGACGGATCAAGAACCACCAGCTACAGACTGCAATCAGCACAATCATGCCAAGCATTCCACTAACAATCCCATATTTTTTCCACTTTTGCGGTTTAGTTGATGGATCAACGGTTGGTGAATCAGTTGACTTCTTTGGTTGATAATCATCAGCTTTTAGGTGTTTAATATCTAACACCTTAGTTTCTCCATTATCATCTTGTTGGATCTTTAACCGCGGCTCATTAGCTCTTTCTGGATCAAGGACGGTTTTCAAATCAGCCGCCATTTCATTAACTGAACTATACCGCTCAGCTGGTTCCTTTGCTGTCGCTTTAATGATTACGTTTTCGAGTGCTTGAGGAATTTCTTTGTTCTGTTCACGAACAGAAGGTATTTCTTCGCGGAAATGCTTCAAGGCAATTGAGACAGCCGTTTCTCCTTCAAACGGAACCTTTCCTGTTAGAAGTTCAAACAAGATAATTCCTAGTGAATAGATATCTGATTGTTTAGTAGCAATGCTTCCTCGCGCTTGTTCTGGGGATAGGTAGTGAACTGACCCCATCAAGGTATTAGTCTGCGTTAATGAGTCTTGCGATACAGCAACCGCAATTCCAAAATCAGTAATTTTAACATTTTTATTTTCATCAATTAAGATGTTTTGTGGTTTTAAGTCCCGGTGGATAATCCCATGAGCATGGGCGGTCGCAACGGCTGAAAGCACCTGTTCCATAATATCAATAACTTGTGGAAGTGGAATCGGATAGTGCTTCCTTATATATGCTTTAAGGTCTGTTCCCTTTACGTATTGCATTACCATGTATTGCAGCCCATGATCCTCGCCAACATCATAAATTCCAACAATATGAGGATCATTTAACTGCGTTGCGGCCATTGCTTCCCGGTGGAATCGTCGTTTAGTACTTGGGTCGTCTCGTAAATCAAGACGTAAAAGCTTAACAGAAACGTCTCGATCGAGAACCATATCATGTGCCAAGTAAACATTGGCCATTCCACCTTCACCAAGTGACCGAATTATCCGATATCGGTGACCAATTTCATATCCAGGATTCATTTCCTATCCCTCCTGGTTACTATTAATCCCAATTAAAACGGTAATATTATCTGGTCCGCCGGCATCATTTGCCATTTTTATAAGTTGAGCACATTTTTCTTCTAGGGGAATCGGCAATTCAAGTACCTTGATAATCCGCCCCTTAGAAACAGTCTTAAACAAGCCATCAGAACACATTAACAGTTGATCACCTTCATTTAATTCAAAGCGATTTACATCAACTTGTGCATCTGGTGAGATTCCAATTGCTCTTGTAATTATATTGCTCTGGGGGAGCTTTAGGGCTTCATCTTCTGATATATCTCCTGTTTTTACCAATTCATTAACCAATGAATGGTCTACTGTAATCTGCGTTAATAAGTTTTGATGAAGGATATATCCTCGACTATCACCAATGTTAGCAACCACAACCGCATCCTTAAATGTAATAGCGGCGACCATTGTTGTTCCCATCCCCTGCAAGCGAAGATTATGTTTGGATTGCGCTAAGATTTTATTATTGATTAATTGGGTTTCACGAGCAAACCAGCGGATCCCTTCCATCGAAGTCTGCGGGGGCCTTTTTTTAAACTGACTCCCCAAAGTCGCAACTGTTTGCTCTGCAGCGATATCTCCGCTACGATTGCCACCAATTCCATCAGCAATAACCATTAATTGATTGTCTAGCTTGTTAGTAAACACAGCAACTCGGTCTTGATTTTGCTTTCGTTGATGGCCGATATCTGTTTGATAAGCAGCTTTCATTAATTTATTATATTCCCTTCTTAAGGCTACTGATGAAGAAGCCATCAGAATCAAAGTCACTCGGTAATATAGTCAAGGTTGGTGAGTGACGAGTATCCTTAACTTTTCGTGCAGTTGTTGTTTTTACTAACTCAAACTCCGGATGTTCAGCTAGAAACGCTTGAACAGTATCATCATTTTCTTGCTGTAAAATTGTGCACGTGCTGTATGTGATTATACCGCCTTTTTTAACTTTTGCGGCAACCGCATTTAAAATTGCTAACTGAATCTTATGTAATTGCTTGCTATCATTTAGCGTCTTTGTATAACGAATTTCTGGCTTCCGGCGTAAAAGTCCGATCCCACTACAAGGTGCGTCAACTAAGATCTTGTCAAAACTTTCATCATCAAAAAGTTGATCAACCTCCCGTGCATCAAGGGCATGAGCGGTAACTCGCTTTTCAACCCCTAGTCGACGAGCATTCTTTTCAATCAATCTAACCTTGTGCTGGTGAATATCAAGCGCATCAACGTGTCCGTCTTCATCAGCGAGAGTTTCCGCTATTTGAACAGTCTTCCCACCAGGAGCTGCACAAGCGTCCAGGACTTTATCCCCCGGTTCAATATGCATGCTTTCCACGGCTAACATGGCACTTTCATCTTGAATAGTGATTTCGCCATTTTTGAAGAGATCGGAACTGATAATTTCACCTTTAGTAATTACTAAGGCATTTTGGGCAACTTGACTTTCTTGATATTCAATTCCAGCAGCATCCAAAGCTTGTTTGACGGTCGGAAGGTCAGTTTTGGCGGTATTAACCCGAATTACTTGATGAGCTGGCTCATTAATTGATTGGAGTATTTTTTCAGTATCTTCTTCGCCATATTCCCTAGTCAGCTCATTGACTAGCCACCGTGGCACACTGTTTTCAATACTTAACCGCAAATCACGTTCATTAATTTGTCGCAGGTCAGGTAATCCCTTCCGCAAAATGGCATGTAAAACACCAGTGACAAACTTTCGAATACCTGGATTTCCTCGGCGTTTAGCTATTTCAATACTTTCGTCAGTTACCGCCCAATCTGGGACTCGTTCTAAATAATGGTACTGGTAAAGTGCAGACAAAAGAAGCGTCTTTACCCAAGGATCAAGCCGTTTTCCCTGGACAAACCCATTTAGCCAATATTCGAGGGTAAGTTTATGCTGCAAAACACCATAAATGATATTGGTTGCCAACCGGCGATCTTTATCTGCCAACGGGTACTTTTTTAATAACTGGTCAACCTGCAAGTTTGAGTATGCACCATTTTCGACAACCCCTTCAAGCGCCACTAAAGCTAATTCACGCGCATTTTGTGGTTGAAATTTAGTCTTCACTTACAACTTGGCCTCCCTCTGTAATATCTTTATGTCCATTAAGGTAGGATGTAATATCCATCGCCTTTTTCCCTGCTGGCTTTAACTTATTAATCTGGTATGTCGTTCCATCTCCAGCAGCAATTACTAATTGATGTTTCGTGACCCGCACTACTTTTCCTGGTTCAAGATCTGTTTTTTCTTCTAGTGGGGTCACATCATAAATTTTTGTACGTAATCCATCAATAACCATGTTACCAAGAGGCGCCGGCCGTAATCCCCGCACCTTCGCATCAATTAAACGTGCTGGAAGTCGGAAATCAATCTGTTCTTGTTCACTAGTAATATTGGGTGAAAAGACTACTTTATCTGGATCTTGAGCGACTGGATTAACATCCCCGCTAATAAGTTTAGGCAGCGTTTCTAACAGCAAGTCTCTTCCTAGCAAACTAAGCTTCTTAAACATAGTGCCACTATCATCAGTGTCTTCAATCGGAATAGACCTTTGTGAAATAATATCTCCCGCATCCATCTTTTTAACCATGTACATAATGGAGACCCCGGTTTCTTTATCACCATTAATAATGGAATATTGAATTGGGGCCCCTCCACGATATTTTGGCAGTAATGAACCGTGAACATTGATTGCCGCAATTTTAGCAGCCGCCAATAACTTTGTTGGAAGGAATTGCCCATAAGCAGCAGTAATCATTAAGTCAGGCTGTAAACTAATAATTTTCTCCATTTCAGGACTTTTGCTGAGTTTAGCTGGCTGTAAGACTTCGATATTATATTGTTCAGCTAATTCTTTAACTGGCGATTGATGAAGAGTACGTTTCCGGCCAATATGGTGGTCCGGCTGGGTAAGAACTGCTTGAACATCGTATTCTGGATTATCAATTAAACTTTGTAAAATCGGAACAGCAAACTCCGGTGTCCCCATAAAAACGACTGATGTTGACATTAATAACATCCTTTCTTTTACATAAAATACTGTGGATCTGGATCGATACTTACTTGGACATCCTTAAAACCGCGACTTTGCGTATCCTGAAGAATATCAAACAATAGCTGATGCAAGTAAGGATCCTTCTTATATTTGATGACAATTTGGTAATAGTAACGACGCTTCATCCGGGCAATTGCTCGCGGGGTGGGGCCAAGAATAACCGTTGAAGATAACAACCCCTGCTTTAGGCGGCCATAGATATCTGCCATTGCCCGGGCTGCTTTGGCTTCTTCAGGATGACTAGCCATCAAACGAACGGTGTAATAGTATGGCGGATAACTGGCTTGTCTTCGCAGCATCATTTCCTGGTTAAAGAATTTTTCGTAATCATGCGTTTTGGCATCTTGAATAGCGTAATGATCAGGGTTATATGTCTGGATAATAACTTCCCCCTGCTTATTTGCCCGACCAGCCCGACCACTAACTTGACTTAGCAAATCAAAAGTCCGTTCACTAGCACGAAAATCTGGTAAGCCTAGACCAGTATCAGCATTTAAGACCCCTACTAAGGTAACATTAGGGAAATCAAGCCCCTTTGCAATCATCTGGGTTCCTAATAAGATATCCGCTTGGTGTTGACCGAACTGTCGCAATAATTTTGCATGCATTCCCTTCCGCCGGGTGGTATCAACATCCATGCGAATAATCCGGGCCTGGGGTAATAATTGATGCAATTCTTGTTCAACTTTCTCTGTTCCGGTCCCATAATAGCGAATCTGATGACTATGGCAATTTGGGCATTCACGGGGGATTGGTTCTTCATGACCACAATAATGACATTTCATTGTCCGCGTATCCATGTGGAGCGTCAAAGAAATATCACAATTAGGACATTTTAAGACATTTCCACAATCACGACACATCATAAAGGACGAAAATCCCCGTCGATTTAGCATTAAAATACTTTGTTCGTTCTTTTGCAGGCGGTCATTTAATTCACTCAATAGTTTCTGCGAAAAGTTACTCTCTCCGTACTTTTTAATTTCATCCCGCATATCAACCACTTCAATTGGCGGCAATTCCTGTTTGTTTACCCGGTGAGGAAGACGCAACAAGCGGTAAACATTTTTTACTGCTCGTGCACGACTCTCCAGACTAGGAGTAGCAGAACCAAGGACTACAGGCGCTTGATTATATTTTCCTCGCCATTTAGCTACTTCACGCGCTTGATAACGGGGTGATTCATCTTGTTTATAACTAGATTCATGCTCTTCATCAAGAATGATTAGCCCTAAATTAGTTAACGGAGCAAAGACTGCTGAACGGGCACCCACAACTACTTGCGCTTCTCCACGTTCAATCCGCCGCCATTCATCATACCGTTCCCCGTTCGATAAACTACTATGTAAAACAGCAACCTTAGAGCCAAATCGTCGCCGCACACGGTTAACAATCTGGGGCGTTAATGAAATCTCAGGCACAAGCATTAATGCTGTTTTTCCCTGTCGAAGAGCATTAGCAATCGATTGCAAGTATACTTCTGTCTTGCCACTCCCCGTAACTCCTTGTAAGAGGAAAACTTTAGGGTCATGATTGTCGATTGCTTGATTAATCTGGTTAACGGCATTTTGTTGATCGGCGTTGAGCTGCAGGGGGGCTGCTAAATGAGCATCATCAGGAGTGCCCTGCATAGCCAAGGGTTGGCGATATACTTCAACTGGTGTTTTTTCTAGCCAGCCTTTCTGTTGTCCTTGATTGAAGGTGGCTGCTTTTAAACCAGTTTTATGTTCAGCATCCTTTTGCTTAACAACTTGACTACCAATTGATTGTAAATATGAAAGAAGACGGTTTTGAGCATGCGCATTGGCATGAAGGGATGCGCGCTCATCTTCCAGTTGTTCAAAATTAAGTAAAGAGCGAATACCAGTCACCGTTTTAGCTTTGGCCCGATCCTCCACTTGGTATTCAATCGTTATCTTTCCTTCCTTTTGCAGTTTGAACAATTCACTTAAGATTGCAGGTTTATCTTGTACCTCCGTCATCTCTATTTCGTCTCGACCATGAAAAATGTCAAAGGCAACATGCTCATCTACCTCATCTACAATTCGAATAATTCTGGTGGTCTTAGCCTTCAATAAGTTAGGCAACATCGTATATAAGCAAGAAATCCAAAAAGAGTAAGTAGTATCAGCTAACCATTTGCTAAGATTCATTAATTCAGGATTAATTACCGGTTGAAGATCCATTATCGCTTGAATCGGTTTGAGTTCGCCCTCATATTGGGATGCATTATCAAGGGCAACAACAAATCCTTGAACAGTCCGTTTACCCTTTCCAAAAGGCACAATCACTCTTACCCCTACTTGGATCTGTTTTTCAAGCTTTGGCGGAATCTGATAAGTATATGGTTGATTTGTTTGCATTGTTGGAACATCAACAACTACCTGTGCCAACTCTGGCATTTAATCACCTGACTTTAATTTTGCACTAACTAGCTCAATAATCTCGTTTGCAATTTTAGCTTTAGATTGCCGGGCTAATTTAATTGGCGTTTGATCTTTTTGTAAGATGGTCACTTGATTCTGGTCACTGCCAAATGCCCCTGTCTCCCCTGCCACACTGTTTGCAATAATCATATCCGCATTTTTGCTAGCAAGTTTACGGTTAGCATTTTCCAAGAGATCATTTGTCTCCGCTGCAAACCCAACAACGTATTGACCGGTTTGCTTCATCTTTGCAATATTCTTTAAAATATCAATAGTTTCAGTGAGCGTAATGGTAAGATGCGGGTCACCATCTTTTTTCTTAATCTTATGACCAACTGTTTCAACTGGTCGATAATCAGCAACCGCGGCCGCCATGATTAAAATATCTGCTTGCGAAAATCGTTCTTTTAAACTGATGTATAAATCTTCAGTTGTGATTACGCGCACAACTTCAATCGCTGGTGTTTGTGGAAGCGGGACGGTAACTTGACCGGCAATCAAGGTTACCTTAGCTCCTGCTTGAACCGCGGCGTTGGCAAGTGCAATCCCCATTTTACCAGAGGACCGGTTACCAATAAAACGAACAGGATCAATATTTTCACGTGTTCCGCCAGCAGTAACAATCACGTGCTTGCCCTTTACAGCTTGACTGCTTGTTAAAAAGTCCTCTATATATTGGCAAATTGCTGCTGGTTCTGGTAAACGCCCGCGACCAGCATATCCTTCAGCTAATCTTCCACTAACTGGCGGCATAATATTGACCCCGTCTTGTTTAAGTTGAGTAATGTTTCGTTGAGTTGCGGGGGCCAACCACATATGGCTATTCATTGCTGGAACTACAATTTTAGGAGCACTAGTTGCTAATAAGGTGGTAGAAACAGCATCATCAGCCAGTCCCGTTGCCATTTTAGCGATTATATCTGCTGATGCTGGTACCACTACTGCTAGTTCTGACCAATCAGCTAACTCAATATGAGGAATAGGCGTTGAATGCTCATCCCATAGGTCAGTAAGAACTGGTGCTTTCGTCAAGGCAAAAGGAGTAGAAGGAGTGACTAACTTAGTAGCGGCGTCAGTCATTCCTACGCGAACCTCATGTCCCATTTTTTGCAGCCCACGCACTACTTCGATTCCCTTGTAAGCAGCGATACTGCCTGTAAGATACACTGCAATTCGTGTCATTATGTCACCTCAACTTATTTTTTCTTAATTGATTATAGCATTTTTAGAAGCAAAAAAGGGGCCAGTGACAATCCTGCCCTAGTCCCTTACTTTTGTTTATCCAGCTTATTTTAATCCTGTAAGTCTTCAGTATGATCAGGATCGATCGTAACTTTTCCAGCCAAAATCTCTTCAAGGGCCTTCCCAACTGATTTGCTTGAATCATAATGTTCAAGCAATGGGGCAGCTCCTGCATCTAATTCGTTGGCACGCTTACTAGCAAGCATAACTAATGAATAACGAGAATCAATATGTTTTAATAATTCATCAACTGATGGAAAAAGGATCATTTTTCGGCATCTCCTAACATTTCAAGATAACGTGGCATTACACGGGTAACACGAAGCCGTTCAGTACGAATAATGTCTTTAATCTTCTCAACTGCATTTGGTACTTCGTCATTAACTACTGCATAATCATAGTTTTGCATCATTTGAATTTCGCCAAATGCTTTATGAATTCGTTTATTAATGACTTCCATACTATCAGTTCCCCGGTGAATCAATCGTTGTTTTAATTCATCCAAATCAGGAGGGGTTAAGAAAATAAACACGCCATCTGGGCACTTAGACCGTACTTGCATTGCTCCGTTAACTTCAATCTCAAGGAAAACATCTTTCCCTGAATCTAAGGTCTCATTAACATATTTTAATGGGGTACCGTAATAGTTGTCAACATACTTAGCATATTCCAACATCCCACCAGTTTGAATTTGGTGTTCAAACTCTTCTTTGCTTACAAAGAAATAATCAACACCATTAACTTCTCCAGGACGTGGTTTCCGAGTTGTCATCGAAATTGAATATTGAAAATCATTATCATTTGAATCAAAGATAGCTTTTCGAACAGTTCCCTTCCCAACCCCGGAAGGACCTGAAAGAACAATTAACATTCCACGATTTGCCATTATAACGCTCCTATTTATTTAATCGTATTAATACTATAATGCACTAGATTAGTACTGAAATCAAGCACCTGAATAGCAAAAAATTATTGAGCTTTTTGCTTGCATTTCTGAATGTATGTTCGTATACTATAATCAAACGAATGTTCGGAGGCGCGATTATGCAAATTGAACAAAAGTCTATTTTTAAATTTACGCCACAAATTATTAGTGATAAGCTTCGTCATCTTTTTGAAGAAGCACCTGCTGACGATCAGCAAGCAGGATTGCTTACTCCCCAACCTGCTAAACAACGACAATTATTTTTAAAACGAGCCATAAAAGATAAAATTAAAGCAACGTTTCAGCTAATGCCAATCAACAACGATGGCTATCCCGTAAACGTTACCGGTAACATCGCCCAATTAGCGAATAGCAATCGATACCTTATTACGAATCAAAATGTAAGTTATGTTGTTAACTTTAATCAAATTAGATACATTGCGAATTTATAATATTGAATTTAAAGAGAGACTGGGAATTAACTCAGTCTCTTTATTGTTTTAAAGATATTTACACAGTAGCGCAGTAGCTGTCTGAATTCCAATCGTTGATAAATCAACGTCCGGCCCCCAATAGGCTAGCTTCGCGTCGTAGTTATCCTCGTGGGGGGAAGACGAAGTCGCAAGCGACTTCTTTCCCACTCCCTCTTTTTTATTTTGCCATATTAAGTAATTCCTGTGCATGCTCTTTTGTCAACTGAGTAATCTTTTCACCCGATAGCATTCGCGCAAGTTCTTCAACCCGGTCGTTTTCTTTCAATGGTGTAACTCGAGTAGTTGTCCGGTCATCATGGACAGATTTCTTAATAAGGAAATGATGTTGCGCAACGGCTGCTACTTGTGGCAGGTGCGTGATACATAAAACCTGTGAATGTTGAGCAATTAAGCGAATCTTATCAGCAATTGCTTGGGCAACCCGTCCGCTCACCCCAGTATCAACTTCATCAAAAATGATACTAGTAACGCCTTCCTTTTGCGCAAAAATTGTCTTTAGGGCCAACATTACCCGTGACAATTCACCACCAGAAGCAATTTTAGCTAACGGCCCCATTGATTCTCCCGGATTAGTCCGAATATAAAATTCAACCTGGTCAATTCCCGTCGGTGTAAATTGTTCCCGACTTTGATTAGCAAAGTGAACTTCAAATTCTGCTTTTTCCATGTAAAGCTCTTTAAGCTGCTGGTGAACTTTTTTACCAAGCTCATGAGCAGCTTTTTGTCTTACCTGACTCAATTTACGACCGGTCTCTCGAATCTTATTTTCGGCTTCTCCTAACCGTTGCTCTAGGTCACTGCTAGAATCAGCCGCGGCCTCCATCGAATCGAGTTCTTTTTTGATCTTATCATAATACTTCAAAACATCTGCCAATGTATCGCCATACTTATGTTCAAGATCACCGATAGTAGTTAACCGTTGTTCAATCTGAGCTAACCGTTCATCATCAAATTCAAGCATGTCTAATTGTTGACTAGCTTCATTCGCTACATCTTGAAGAGCGTAATAAGCATCATTAAGAGCCTTACTAAGATTATCATAAGCATCATCAAATTCAGCAATTGCATTGATTGAGTCCATCACCGTGGCAACTTGATCTAAAACTGGCGCCTGATCACCTTCATTAAAGGTCGTCACAGCTAGTTGAAGGGCATTATTAATTTGTTGAAAGTGTTCTAACCGGTCACGTTCACTAATTAATTCATCTTCTTCATTTTCTTTTAGATTAGCTTCTGCAATTTCATTAACTTGGTACCGAAGCATGTCCAATCGCTGCGCCCATTGTTGTTCATTTGCTTGTTTTTTATTTACGGCAGCTTTGAGTTTAGAATAAGCTTGATACTCTTCCTGATAGTTTTGAAGCAATGGCTGAACCTCTTTAGCCGCAAATTGGTCGAGCATTCCTAAATGAGTCTCAGGCTGCATTAATTGCTGGTGCTCATTTTGCCCTTGAATATCAACTAATCCCGCCCCAATTTGACGAAGCGTCGCCGTGTTAATCAGTTGCCCATTGATCCGGATAATATTACGACCATTACGATGAATTTCCCGAGAGACAATTAAGATCCCATCTTCATGGTCAATCCCTAGCGATTCAAGTAGATTATCAAATTCAGGATCATCAGGAATCGCAAATTGCCCTTGAAGGCTTAATTTTTCTTCTCCACGGCGAATAAATTCCTGTGACCCACGACCACCGGCCAACAACCCGACTGCATCAATAATAATTGACTTTCCGGCACCAGTTTCCCCTGTTAGAACAGTCATTTGGTCAGCAAAAGTTAAGGTTAAGTGCTTAATAATTGCTAAATTATCAATCGTCAATTCTTGTAACAAAAATTTTCACCTCGCCTAGTCGAGCATTGCATTAAGCTTTTCTTCTAATTTAATTGCTGCTTCTGGAGACATACAAACTACAAGGACATTTCCATCATCACCAATTGTTGTGAAAACCGTTGGAAAATCCATTTTGCGAATTAAGGTAGCTACTACCGGGCCATTCCCGGGATGAACCGTTAACGCTAAGAAACAGTCATTACGTTTTAATTGTTCCAAACTGTCTTGAAGGGTTTGTGCTAATTGATTTTCATGTCCTTGGTGATGATATGCTGGCAAGCCATAACGATAGCCCCCGTTATCAGCAGGAATCTTTATCAGTTGCATTTCTTTAATGTCGCGCGAAATAGTCGCTTGAGTAACTGTCAATCCGATTTCACGCAGGCGCGCAACAAGATCTTCTTGCCGCTCAATGCTCTCATTAGTAATGATTTCCCGAATTTTTTGTTGTCGTTCTGCTTTTTTCATGGATTAAGTCACCTTTATTTATTCCTTATGATTCAAATCATCATCCGCGGCTGCAATAACCTTATCGATATTTACTTCTTCGGCAACGATCCCCGGATTTTCACTTAGGCGCAGGTGAACTAAAAATTCCATATTTCCTTGTCCCCCTTTGATTGGTGAATAGTCTAATCCAAGGATGTCGAAATGATCTTCACGGGCAAAGGACAGTACTTCTTCCAAAACGGCCCGGTGAACTTTATGATCATGAATGATCCCATTTTTGCCAACATGTTCTTTGCCCGCTTCGAATTGCGGCTTAATCAGCGCTACTACTTCACCACCCATTTTCAGTATCTGTGCCAAGGGTGGCAAGATCAAACGAAGGGAAATAAACGAAACATCAATCGAAGCAAATTCTGGTTGACCACTGGTAAAATCTGCTAACTTACTGTAACGAAAATTGGTCTGCTCCATAACAACTACCCGGGGATCTTCCCGCAATTGCCAAACCAACTGATTAGTTCCGACATCAAGAGCGTAACTTAACTTCGCCCCATTTTGTAACATTACATCAGTAAAGCCACCAGTTGACGATCCAATGTCTAAAACCGTCTTGTCCTTAACTGAAATATCAAAAACTTTTAATGCTTTCGCTAATTTCAAGCCGCCCCGACTAACATATGGCATTTTATGGCCTTTCATGTGAAGGGTGGTGGTAATCGGAATTTTTTGTCCCGGTTTATCTAATCGTTCATTATTTTTGCCAAGAATTTCTCCTGCCATTACCGCCCGCTTTGCTTGTTCGCGAGAGTCAAACAGCCCTTGTTGGACTAATAATACATCTACACGTTCTTTTTTCATAATCCCTTTCCTTATTTAAAATATGCTAAAAAGTCATCATAACCAGCAAATGGCTTGCCAGTAAGCTTTTCAAGATTCTTTTGATTTTGATTAGCAGCCGTTAAAGCTATCTGTAGCTGCTCCTTTGCACCATCTATGCCAAGTAATCCTGGATAAGTATTTTTTTGCTCATCAGCATCTTTGTGAACAGCTTTTCCCATCTCTTCAGTAGTACTGAGAACATCCATTAAATCATCATAGATTTGAAATGCTAACCCGTAATTTTCACCAAATGCTGCTAGCTCTTGTTTGATTTCAGCAGATTGATCCATCATAATCCCACCTGCCAAAACAGCATAGCGAATCAATTCCCCCGTTTTTTGACGGTGTAAGTATCTCAATTGGTTTAAAGTTAAATGTTGGTGTTCGCCTTCAATATCCCGCGCCTGACCAGCAACCATTCCAGATGGTCCCGCAGCTTTTGCAAGTTCAAGAGTCAACTGACTCCGAACATTAGCTGGAAGGTGGTTATCGGCAACCCACTGAAAGGCCAATGTCAATAATCCATCTCCTGCTAAAGTTGCCATTCCTGCCCCAAATTTACAGTGATTAGTTGGTTTTCCGCGGCGTAGATCATCATTATCCATTGCTGGAAGGTCATCGTGAATTAATGAATATGTATGAAGCAATTCCAACGCAGAAGCTGCGCGTAGCAGATCATCATTAAGCGTGCCACCCAACATCTCAATCGTTGCAAGCGTTAATGCTGGACGCAGCCGCTTGCCACCAGCCATTAGGGAATAAGCCATTGAGCTTTCTAACGTTGCTTGATCAACGTCTGTGGCCAATGACTTGCTTAGATAATCTTCAATCTGTTCTTTTAAGATCGGCAATGGTGTACTCATCTTTTTCTGCTCCGTTGCTTATTGTTCATCAGCGCTACCAAATCCACGGTTACCACCGCCATTATTGCTTGGGTCATCGGTTTGTTTTTCGTAGACTTGCTCATCACCATTATCGTCAATTAAGTGACCAAGCGTTTTTTCAGCATTTGTTAGCTTCGTTTGTAATTCCTTAGAAAGCTTGATTCCTTCTTGAAACTGTTGAAGGGCTTCTTCTAGTGGCACATTCCCCTGTTCAAGGTGATTAACGATCTGTTGTAATTGTGCTAATTGTTCTTCAAATGTTGGTTTTGCTGTTGCCATCTTAGTGCTCCTTTACCTTTTTTATTTCTGCTTGAACTTCCCCGTCATCAAAATGCAGGTGAACATTTTGCCCAACCGTTAATTGACTGGCATGATTAACAACCTTTTCATCACTCGTTACATACGTATATCCTCGACTCATAATTTTAAGGGGACTCAGTGAATCTAATTGTTTAATAAGAGTTGTCACTTGTTGTTTCTTTTCATTTTGGTTGGCAAGTGAGGCTGTAACCAATTGTTTTTGTAATTGATTAACTAGCTGTTCTTGTTGTTGAACCCGATGTAGTGGAGAAATAGCCGTTAGACGCCCACCTAATCTTTCCACGTTCATTCGCATCTCTTGCATCTTATTTTGCGCTGCTTGACCTAGCTGTTGAGTTAATTGGTCAACCTTTTGTGCATAGTTTTCATATAATCTTGTCGGTTGCTGAAAGATATAGCTTTGCAGCTGTTTATTCAATTGTTGGCGGTCAAAATTAATTTTAGTCCGCATCGTATTTAATAAACGATTCTGATCATCTTTAAGTGTCATTAATACATCGTTTAGTTTTACCGGCGTTGCTAATTCCGCAGCAGCAGTTGGGGTTGCTGCGCGTTGATCAGCTACGAGGTCGGCAATTGTTGTATCTGTCTCGTGACCAACTGATGAAATTACCGGAATTTTGCTATTGGCAATAGCTCGGGCAACTACTTCTTCATTAAAAGGCCATAAGTCTTCCATTGATCCCCCACCCCGACCGATAATAAGGGTATCAAAGTCGCCACGGTCATTGGCACGGTTAATTTGTCTAGCAATATCCGCCGCTGCTTTATCCCCTTGGACGACAGTGGGATATAGAACAACTTGAGCAATTGGATAACGGCGTCGAACAGTCGTATTAATATCCCGGATAACCGCCCCATCAATACTAGTAACAACTGCAATTCGTTTTGGAAACATTGGGATCTGTTTTTTAGGTAAATTAAATAGACCTTCAGCGCTCAATTTCTTTTTTAGCTGTTCAAACGCTAAGTATAAAGAGCCCAGACCATCTGGCTCCATCCGATCAATATAAATCTGGTAGCGACCACTTTTTTCATACAAGCTTACATGACCGACTACACAAACTTTCATCCCCTGTTCAGGAGTAAATTTAATTTTCCGGAATTGATGCTCAAACATTACAGCATCGATCACAGCATTATCGTCTTTTAAACTAAAATACTGATGCTTTTGCCGTAAACGAAAATTAGAAAGCTCACCGGTTAAATAAACCGTATGTAGGTATGGATCCCGGTCAAACTTCATTTTCAAATACTTAGTTAATTCACTAACTGTTAAATACTGGCTTCTATCCATGATGCCTCCACTGCGCTAAATCAACTGTTTGTTCCATTAAAGTTGCAATTGTCATTGGTCCTACGCCACCTGGAACAGGAGTAATTGCCTGAGCTTTTGTCTTTACCGCTTCAAAATCAACATCCCCCGTCAATTTACCATCGCTTAAACGATTAATTCCCACATCGATTACTACTGCTCCTGGTTTTACATCTGGCGCCTTGATAAGGCTAGGCACACCAGTAGCCACAATCAAGATATCTGCTGTTTTCGTTAAAGCAGAAAGGTCACTAGTACTTCTTCCAGCCATTGTTACAGTTGCGTTAGCGTTATTTAAAAGAGCTAAAAGAGGCTTGCCAACTAAAATACTCCGGCCAACAAGAACCGCATTTTTTCCTTGTAAATCAATATTGTATTCTGCTAACATCCGCATAATTCCGCGAGGTGTACAGGCCACGGGATAATTACCATGTTGATTAGCAAATAATTTCCCTAAGTTTAGGGGATTAAGGCCATCAACATCCTTAGCTGGCAATATAGCATTGGTGATTACTTCTGGATCCAATTGAGGAGGAAGAGGTTGTTGAACGAGAATGGCGTCAATTGTGTCATCATTATTCAGCTTTTCAATTTCGGCAAGCAGCTCATCTTGGCTAACATCAGCAGGAAATTTTTTTAAAACTGAATTGATTCCTAACTTAATAGCCTTATTATGCTTGTTTCGGGTATAGATTAAGCTCGCTGCATCATCACCAGCAATCACGACTGCAATTCCCGGGATTATATTTTGTTTTTCTTTTAACTGTGCTACTAGTTCTTTCGTCTGGGCGTTGATCTTCTTAGCAAGGGCCTTGCCATCAATAATTGTCGTCACAGTGATTCCTCCTCGTTAAATTTCCATTTTATATTCTACCATAATACTATTGCGCTTAAGCAAAAAAGGAGTGGAATCAGAAGTTTATCACTTCATTTTTCCACCCCATAATTATTGTTAACAGTAATATTAGTTATTCGTGTTGACTTGTTTTTCAAATTTGCCAAGGGCTCCATTGATAAATTTACGTGACTTATCACTGCTGAATGTTTTCGTAAGTTCTAGTGCTTCGTTAATTGCTACTACTGTTGGAACATTTTCAGCATATTGAATTTCAAATAAAGCAAGCCGTAAAATCACTAAATCCGGCTTTGCTAAACGATTGATGGTCCATCCGCTTGCGAGAAGACCATTAATTTGTTCGTCGAGCTGATCTTGATGTTCCCGCACCCCATTTACTAAAGTCAGTAAATAAGGGGGAATTTGCTTTTCATCATGATGAGGAATTGCCTCATACACAGTTTGAATATCAGCTTCAGGATCTGATTGCAAAGCAAAGAGAACTTGGAAAGCCTCCTCACGAATCATATGTCGGTTCAAACTCATTTTATTCACCAGCCTCGTCATTAAGATGTTCGCCAAACAAGTCATTAGGGTCTACTTGTTGGTCTTCTTTAGATGTTACGATTCCCTTAATATGAACATTAACTTCTTTTACTTTTAAATCAGTCATTAATGTGATTTGTTGTTTAACCTTATCTTGAATCATTGCCGCTACTTTAGGAACAGAGACACCATATTCAACATAAACATCCACATCAAGTGATAATTTTTCATCATTGCTGGAAAGCTTTACCCCACGCCGGCGATCAGAGCGTCCCAAAAGTTCACTTACGCTATTTGCAAATGAACCATACATCTTTGAAACACCATCGATTTCACTTGCGGCAATCCCCGCAATAATTTCTAAAACTCGTGGCGAAATTTGAATTGCCCCGAGTGACTTGTCTTCACTACTTAAAACAATCTTTGATTCTTCAGCCATCGTCAGCCCTCCAATTTATTTCTTCTCTTAATTATAGTAATCATTTCTATTCTGCACTATGTTCGAACAAATTGCAACAACTTGGTCAATTAGGAACATAGCGCCAGTTTAGAAATTAACCGCGAATTATGATTATACCAATCATGAACGACTAAATCGAGACTAGATGTGGTAAATTGTCCGAAATTAATTGATTTAAATTCTTCTAACGTCTTCAAGAACTGGTCTGCCTGCTGAAGCGGACTAGTATACCGTGCAACCGTCACATGTCCTGAAATTGTTGGATATCGTTCTTTTAGCAATAAGTCATGTAACGGCAGTTCTTTCCTAAGTACATTCCGTAAAGTTGATAATTCTGCTGAATAATACCCTTTTACAAGAAGCGCTCCTGAACTAGTGATCATTCCTGCTAAACGCCAGTGGATCGGCCCAACTTGCGAAATAATCGGCCCTATTACGTTTTTATATTTTTCCTCTTCAAATGTTGAGAGCGAAAAGTCAGAGCTAGCTGCAATAAGGTCAATAATCGTAATATGCAGGTCAGCAGGAGGATAGAAGTATTGGTTAGGCTCAATTGCAGCCAACTTTTGCAAGCAAAACATAATGTTCCGGCTAACGTGCGCAGGCAGTGAGGCAGTAAGTGTCAGGCCTCGCCGTATATCTTTACCAGGATTTAGTAAGTTACTATCTAGCTGTTCTTGATGATTTCTAATTGCCGACATTCCCTGTTGATTAATATTATTATACAGAGTAGTAAGTTGCATACTATTTTCCTACGATTATTAGGTCAGTTGGCGCCTTCGTCAGCACTTCAACTCCACCGTGAGTAATCAGAATATCATCTTCTATCCGGACCCCACCAATTTCAGGAATATAGATACCAGGTTCAACAGTGATAACTTCATTGTTCCGTAATTTAACATTTTGAGCAGCGGGACCATAACTAGCAGGCAATTCATGAACCGATAAGCCTATTCCATGCCCCATTCCATGGTTGAATTCATCCTCATAACCTGCTATTTCGATTAATTGTCGTCCCGCAAAGTCAAGTTGGTCTCCTCGTTGACCAACATGAGCAGCTTGGATTACAGCTTCACGGGCCTCGTTGACAATTTGATAGACATCACGTAATTCTGGATCAATTGAACCAACGGCAAATGTTCTGGTCATGTCTGCCGTATAGCCATTAAAGTAATAGCCAAAATCAACAGTAACAACATCACCGTCTTCAATCACTTTTTTTGAAGCCGTCGCATGTGGTTTGGCTGCATTCTTACCACTAGCAATAATTGTCGGAAAAGAGGCCCCACTTGCCCCATGTTCTTTCATCCAAAAATCAAGCAAGTTCGCAACATGGCGCTCGGTCATCCCAGCGTGGACATTTTCTAAAAGATACTGGTATCCTGCTGAATGTAAGTCCGCAGAAGCACGCAAGGCATTTACTTCATCACTATCCTTAATCATTCGCATCCGTTCAATTTGTTGGTGGAAGGGAACGAGATCTGCCGTCATCTGCTCATCAAGCACATCAAATAGGGCATAAGGAACTGTATCTTCATATCCAAGAACAGTCACTTTCATCCCCTGACATATTTTATTAAGCGAACCGTAATAGTCACGGGTAATCATTCCCACAACCTCATCGTTTTCAAATTCTTCTAATGCAAGCTGG
This sequence comes from Lactobacillaceae bacterium, assembly GCA_011958095.1. Taxonomy (GTDB): domain Bacteria; phylum Bacillota; class Bacilli; order Lactobacillales; family Lactobacillaceae; genus Limosilactobacillus. The sequence continues at coordinate 23,564 of BLMQ01000015.1, forward strand.
TACCGGTCATCAGTAATAATAATTGCATTATCTTTTGTTACTAAGAGGCATCCATCGCCTTCCATAAGGTTAAAACCAGTAAGGTAATAAATGTTTTTTTCATCCGTTACCAAAAATGCATCGATATATAATTTTTCAAATTTTTTCTGTAGACGTTTAATTCTAGACATAGTACATTTCCTTTAATACTGCCGGTTAGAGTAATCGCGAGGGCCAAAGATAGCTGTCCCAACCCGCACACAGGTTGACCCTTCTTCTACCGCTATTTCATAATCATGAGTCATCCCCATACTAAGAACATCTAATTTTAGTTGATCATTTTGCCTATTCATCTCATCGCGCAATTCACGTAGTCGGCGAAAAATCGGCCGTGTTTTTTCTGGGTCATCATAATAGGGAGCACTAGTCATTAATCCACGCAACTTTACATGTGGTAATTGAAGACTTACCTCAGCTAATTCCATGCAATCTTGCAAAGTTGGCTTAACCCCAAACTTACTCTCTTCTTCTCCAACATTAACTTCAATTAGAATTGGAATTATTCGATCGTGCTTTCTTCCTTCTTTTTCGATCGTATTCATTAGCTTAAGGGAGTCAACCGATTGAATCATTGTAACGTAATCAGCAATGTATTTAACCTTATTACGTTGAAGGTGGCCAATCATATACCAGTTAATGTCTGCTGGTAATTCATCATGCTTTTTGGCCAATTCCTGAACATAATTCTCACCAAAATTGTTCCATCCTGCTTTGTAGAGTTCTGCAATGTCTGCTGCCGGATGATTTTTACTAACTGGTAACAGTTGAACGTCTTGAGGATCTCGACCGCTTCGCTTGCATGCAGCAATAATTTTTTCTTGGACTTCTTTAGCTTTATCAACAATCGTCATTAAACATTATGCTCCCTTCAATTGTGGGTTAATTATATTCTTACATTATAGATTAACATATAATGAAAAAATATTTAAAAAATAAAAAGACTACTATTTCATGTAGAAAAGTAGTCTTTTTATAATTATTCGGCAACTGGGTAAACTGATACCTTACGCTTACTGCGACCCATGCGTTCAAATTTAACAACACCGGCTACCTTAGCGTATAATGTATCGTCTCCACCACGACCCACGTTTTCACCTGGGTTGATGTGAGTACCACGTTGACGGTAGATGATTGATCCAGCAGTTACGATTGAACCATCAGCAGCCTTAGTACCAAGACGACGACCAGCTGAGTTCCGACCGTTAGCAGTGGAACCACCCCCCTTGTGGTGGGAGAAGAATTGCAAATTCATAATCATAGTTGTTCACCTCCAGCAATGAACTTTAATTGAACATTTTTACTTCAATGTTTTGTGGATAGCTTTCCTGGATATCACATAATCCATTTAACAAAGTTTTGAGAAGGATCTGACTATCATGACCAAGATCTAATCCTGTAACTTCTAGAAAGCCACCATTATCATTATCTTGTTTAAGGTGAGGCTTTGTATGAACAACTTGTTCAAGCCCGTTCACCGTTGAAATAGATAATGCAGAAACTGCGGCACAAACAATATCCTGCCCATATGGACCAGAGTCAGCATGCCCAGTCATTTTAAAAGAAGTGATCCGCTGATTCGAATCTAAAGTAAACTGTGCTCGAATCATGATCTCACCTCCACATTAAGCGTTGATCTTGTTGATAGTAACCTTAGTGTAAGGTTGACGGTGACCTTGCTTAGTGTGAGTGTGCTTCTTAGGCTTGTACTTGAAGGTAACAACCTTCTTTTCCTTACCTTGCTTATCAACAGTACCTTCAACAGAAGCACCGTCAACTACAGGAGTACCGATCTTAGTGTCGTCTCCACCGACAAAGATAACTTGATCGAAAGTTACCTTGTCACCTTCCTTAGCATCAAGCTTTTCAACGTAGATAGAAGCACCTTCTTCTACCTTGTATTGCTTACCACCAGTAACGATAATTGCGTACATACTTTGTGCACCTCCTTAATATCTCAGACTCGCCGTACTAAGCAGCTAAATAAGCTTTAGACTTAATAACGTGCGGTTGTAGTTGTTGGTTCACAAATACAACGTTTGTATAATATCAAATATTATTCTTTTCGTCAACCATAATCTCTACCTTATATAACGAAAAAAGACCTTGAAAAAAATTTCTCAAAGCCTCTTGTGTAGTAGTTATTAAATCTTTTCTAAAGTTCCTTCTAATTCACCATCAAAAAAATTAACCAAAGAAACATTCTCGCTACTAAACTGATCCAACATCTTTGCCACGCTTTGTGTCATGTAACGTGGAGTATAAATCATGCCATCTTCTAGCCATCGACTTACTAAGCCAAGAAATGCTGAATCAATAAAGGAAATCTGCAAATTAAGCGGGACTTTCAACTGTTGGTTCTTATTCACTTGCTCATTAAAGTGTGTCATCTCATTTGCTAACCGATTGTAGAGTTGTTCATAAAAGAAGTTATTCTTTTCATTATTTAATAGAACATCAAAAATATCGGCGTTATTTTCGATATACTGAAATGCTTTGCGGAGTGAAAACACCTTTACCGTCCGTTCTTTCGAAAAATTACTATCGATCATTACTTGGTTGAAGAAATCGTCAATAATCTCTTGGATTGCTGACTGAATAAAATCTTGTTTATCCTTATAGTGAAGATAGAAAGTTCCTCGGGTGATGTTGGCAGTTTCAGTAATCTTTTGGACGCTAATATCTTCAAGCTTTTCACGTCTCATCAGATATACAAGAGCTTTGCGCAGACTATTACGTGTTTTAATTACACGCGGGTCTGTCTTATTAGCAGCCATTTAATCATCATCCTTCCATCATACAGCTTAAGTCCTTTCTACTTTCGTACTTCTACTATATTTAAAGTATAGTTGTCATGAAAGCGTTTTGTCAATGAAAGTGCCGGCTTTACCTTAATAAAATAATTATATTAGATTATTACCATTGACAACTTTGTAGTGAAAATTATATACTTAAATCTGTTTGGAGCGGTAGCTCAACTGGATAGAGCATCGGTCTTCTAAACCGAGGGTTGCGAGTTCAAGTCTCGCTCGCTCCATATAAACGTTAAAAAGAGGATAGAGAAACATTTTTGTTTCCTTATCCTCTTTTTTTAGTTGCTTCAATATAAATTTAGGGATAATTTTCCAATTTTTCACTTTTATTTTTAAGTATTTCTTAAATACGTCCTCATATATTACACTTTTGTTGCAAAAATAAACATTTTTAATAATAATGAATATAGAGATTGCTTTTTGAGGTGATTATTATGCTACCATTTCTTATTATTGTTTTAATTTTGGTTGCGTCGGTAATTGGTGAATTTATGTTTGGCAGTCTTAGTAACCAAGAAACTGGAAAACATAGTGCAACTACCAATCGCTTACGAGATCGAAAAGCTTAATCTTATATTCCGTTCAACACGAGAGGCCGGGGAAAAATTTCTCGGCCTCTCGCTTTTTATTCTAATATTGATTAATCATTGCTTGATAAGCACTAGAAATCTGGTCAGGCGTTAATTGCCAATCGTTAATTCCCATTTTTAGCAAAAGATGCCAAGCATGGCGAAAACTTTCTTGTTGATGATTGAAATAGGCATCACTCAAGAAGTGTTTAATTGCCAGATACGATTTATTAAGGTCTGCTAACTTTGTAGAGCTCTTTGCATCCGTAATCCGTTGCCAGGCTTGATCATCGAGTACAACTAGGTGTGTCCATTGCATCTTTGCACTATACAATAAAAGTAGCGCTACCGATTGAACATACGATTTTAGCAAATCTTCTTTGTCTGCTTCTCTAGGATTAACTACCTTATACCACCCTGCTGCTTCAGCCATATTTGATAAAGAAATATCAAGGTCAACAAAAATTGTTTGCTTTCTTGTTTCTGGCCCAATCATTAATTCCTTTTCATCATCAATCTTTAATTCTAAATCGATAATTTGGTGAAGCATTTTAGTAATATCTAACATTGCTGTGCCTCCACAATAAAATCTGCTGCTTATTCTTCCTCATCAGGAACTGGATCTTCTGATGGTTCAGCTGAAGATGGTTCATCTGAAGATTCATCTTCTACTACCTCTGTCGTTGCTGGTGATTCTTCATCAACAATCTCCATATGATCTGTTCTCACGGCCAGGGCAGAGCGGTTTGCCAAATACCACTCGCGAACTAGGTCGTAATGAAGCAATACATCAAAGAATGAAATTTGCTCGTCAGAATCTTTAACCAAGAAGGCCCACTCTTGACTATAATCGTCAGGGTCAAAAGCAATGTCAAGTTTTGTACCTTGATCTAATAGTAACTCAGCCCCATTGTTCCGTGGCAAATTCATCAACATATAATCTTCATCAGCAGTCGCAACAAATAAACGATCAATTACTGTCAGTGGAAGTTCAGGCTTATCCAACATAAAGCGACGATCATTTGCAGTTGCTAAAATGCCTAGATCAATCGTGAAATCAAGATCTTTTTGCAAGTATTTAGCAAAATCAATCAGAGGTTTAACCGCATCACGTAATTCAAGGTCAGTATGCTGTTTAAGCGCATAAACGATAAAATAATTTACTAATGCGCGGTTATTAAATTGCATTAATTTATCTTCTAAACTCAGGTAGAAAAGTGGTTCGTGCTGACTTTGCTCTGTAAAAGCCGCTTCTCCTCGACTATCAACTTCAAATTTAAAAATAGCTTCACTGCCAATAGCCGCAACAGTCGCTTCAAATTCATGATTTAATTCATTTTCTGCAACATTAACCGCTGTATCCCCATGCATTTTTAATAGGCGATCCATAAAAATTAGATAATAGTCAGCCGCCTTATAGTGTGGTGGGAAATTAATAAACGCGTTTGCCAAATCCATTTTGGTTAGTTTATTAGCGGCTGATAATAGATTCTTAGCATCCTTTGTCTGGGCTAACTGGTCTAAAAGGTCAACATATTTTTGTCCAAGGCTTAAAACATCTTTAAAGGAATCAGAAAGAGCTTGGACCCGTTCACTAGGAGAAGTCACGATTCGATTATTGCTCATCGTCGTCCACCTGCTTTCCTTCTGATCCATTTAAACTGGCTAAATAATTAGCATATAAATTGCGATTAGCTAATTCGAAATCTTCAAAGCTGCCAAAAGTATCGATAATGCTCTTTTGCTCATAACTTAAAATCGTATTTTCTTTTGATAAGGATAGGACAACGCGCTCATTATCCTTAATAGTTTGGGCTGCATTACGAGCTTCTTCTTCTTGGTCCTCTAACTTTTGTAGTTGTTCAACCAGTTCCTGGCGACTCTCCTTGTTACGACTTGATTCCCAAATGCCAGACCGTGAACTAATTTCTTTTAATTGTTCTTGAAGGGCTTCTTTACGTTCCTCACGTTCTCGTTGATGATCAATCAAATCTTGGAGACGGTCATTTTCACTAGAGATTTTACTAATCCGGTCACTATTGTAACGTTTATTGTCACGCGCTAATTCAAAAGCTGTCCGTAATTTATCATATTCTGTTTGGTCAAAAGAAAAGCGGACATTTAAAACGTCTAACTCACCAAATTGACGGCGATCCCACCAGTTACCAAAATAAATCCGATAGTGGCCAGTTTGGTATTCTTCATAATAAAAGAACGGATAAGTTTTGCCCAAATATTTAATTAAGTTTTCACTAAGGTAATTACTTAATTGATCGGCTAAATCATCGACTAGGTTCATTACACCTTTATCATTTGGTTGTTGTTCTCGATGTTCAATCTCTTTAGCATAGCGCTGGTTATCTAGTAATTGGTAGATTTCCCGATCACGATGGTTTGAAATTGCATCATTAAAGCGTCGCAAATACTTTATCTTTGTAATAATTTGTTGATTGATGACTTGAGTAACATCAAGTGAATCACTATTAGTTTCTACACTCGCCATAAGCATGCTCCTTGTCTAAATAACTACCTATTATAATAAATAACTTTACTACCTTTTTTCCACTCTTTTTAAATTTTTTTCAAAAACTTTATATTTTTGGCATGAATCCGGTTTTTCAAAGGCAAAAATAGAGACTGTGACATAAGTTAAGTTACTTTCATAAAAAGCAAATACGCAGTACAACAAT
>BLMQ01000016.1:0-1199 GCA_011958095.1 Lactobacillaceae bacterium
TGAAGTGTGTGTTCGCCGTAGGCTACTTCCGTTGTGTCGGTAACCCACACTTCATTTTTAGTTTCACGGTCGAATTGTCCCTGCAATAAGTTGTCATTGATGTATTCTTCATGGCGTTGAATTCGATTGCGCTTCTTCTTCCTAATGTTTGCTCTAATTCCATGCTTACGCATGCAGTTAGTTATTCGTTTTAATCCAGCGGTAAAGCTTAAACGGTTTTCAAAGCTTAACTGTGTGGTCATCGCTAAATATCCCAGCGTCCAATTATGTTCTTCTTCTAACTCTACAATCGCTTCAAGTAACTCTGCTTGCTCATTATGATATTGACTTGGCTTTCGATTGAGCCATTTGTAATAACCATCTCGCGAAGAATCAGCTATTTTACACAACTGGCTAATTGACCATCCATTTTCTTGATTTAGTTCTTTGATGGCTTGGTACCGGAGTCCTTTTCCACCTCCCGATTGCGTATTTCTGTTAATTTTTTTGCGAATGCAATCTCCATCTCTTGCTTTTCTAGCTGAGCCCTTAATAAGCGATTCTCTGCCTTGAGTCGGTCAACTTCCGTCCACTTCTCTTCTGGCTTAGCTTTGCCTCGGCGATCACGAAGTGATTCTGGGTCATTACCGCTTTTGCGATACTTTTGATACCAGCCATAAACTTGTTGGTAACTAATATGGTACTTTTCAACTGCCCAATTGTAGTTCACATCATGCTTAATCAACTCTTCAATGATAGTAAGTCGTTCTTCAAAGTCAGTCTTTCGTCCACTCATTTTTGAATCTCGCTTTCTTGGCGTATAGGCCTTTAAGTTAGATTCATTATACCGGATAATCCATTGTTCTAGTTGCCTTTGAGATCGTAAACCGTGTTTTATCGCAAATAAATCTAATGCCTCATCTGTTTGTTGATATTGTTCAACCAATGAGTTTTTAAATTCTTTAGAGTAGCTTTGATTATGATGACTTGTTTGAAGTCCTGGCATTCCCTGATACTTGTATAGAAGACTCCACCGCCTGATAGTTTTTTGGCTAATCTTGTACTTAGTTATTACCTTATGGATTCCATTTCGTAAAACTTCATTGAGGATTAAGAGTTTTTCCTCTGCTGAGTATTTAGATTTTCTTCCCATAGAAAAAGCCCTCCAAGTATAAGATGAATTTTCTATTTCATCTGTATACTCAGAGGGCATTATAGCC
>BLMQ01000017.1:0-10029 GCA_011958095.1 Lactobacillaceae bacterium
GGCCTCTTTTGCCTTAAGATGTAGGTGTTCAAGCCAAAGTCAATAAGGGAAAAGAGGTAATAAGAATATGGTTAATAATTAAACAAGTTAGCCATATAAAAAGTATAGATGGAAAATTATATGACTATTGTATAAGCTAAGAATGCTTAATCGTTATGCAAAATTGAATAAAAACAGCCTCTATTTATTGTGTTTGCATAAGTTTAAAATATAACGATTTATTTTTGAGAAGTTCTTCATGAGAACCCTGTTCAACAATTTTGCCATTATCAATAACTGTAATATTATTTGTAATTTGAGCTATTGAAAGACGATGGGCAATAAAGATAATTGTTTTTGAAGATAATGCCATGAGATTTTTGATTATTTTCTCTTCTGTTAAAATATCAAGTCCGCTAGTAGATTCATTAATTTCAAGTGCAGTAGTTCCATCAGTAGTAGTTTTTGTAAATTTTCGCAGTGTTGCTAATGAAATTTTAAAGCCGTAATTATGAAGAACTGTTGCTAATCTACAATCAGTCTTATTGACTTGATTTATATAGATTATTTAATTCTTTAGATCTGCTTCTAGAATACTTAAGATAATCATTGTTGGAAAACTTAATAAGCCGTTTTTTAGTATTAATTGTTTCAACATTTTGTAAGTTAATTAAGCTAGACTGCGAAGCTTTGAAAAATAGAGGATAGTTTTGTTCAATTGTTTTAATATCACCTGAGAATTCCCCTTGACCATTAGATGTAACAATCTTTAATTTATGAGGGAATTTTGTAGTAGAGATGTAAAGGATATTACTGAAGTTTACATTTATAATCCTTGTACCAACTTTATAACTGAATGTATTTTTTTTAATATAGTTAAATTCATTCAGGTTCCTTATAGCTAGTTCTAGGGTTTCGGTTAGCCGTCTTTGTAAATCTCGTTGGTTTGTAGTTTTAGTTATATAGTCCAACGGGTTAATTCGACGTTGAAAGGTGAGAAAAGCTAGTTCTTCATGCGTTGTAATAAAGATTATTTGTGCCTTTTCGTTAAGTGTTTTTATTTTTTGAGCTAAATCTAGACCACCCTTTGAACTGGAATTTTCATCTAACTGAATATCTAAAAAGGCAATAATATTATTTAAATCACTATTAAACTCAAGGTAATCTAATACACTCTCTGCATCGGTTGCAATCAAATCAATGGTTGGATGGATATCTTGTTCTTCAAGAATAATTGATGACATTTTAAGTAGTGTAGCGATATTTTTTGCTTGAGTCCTGTCATCATCGCAGACAAGTAAATGGTAGTCCATATTTATTCCTTTCTATTCGATTGAGATGGTGAATGTAAAGTAACCATTATCAGAAGAGTAAGCAATGTATACGTTACGGTATTTGTTAGCTATTTTTTTTACAGTTGCTAATCCTAGCCCTTCATGATTAGCTTTATTTGTAATTCCTTCTTGGTGGAGTTTATTAGTGATAAGTTGATTTCGACAGGTATTTTTAATCTCAAATTCTAGTTTATTAGGAGCGTCTTGATATAGCATTGAATTGATTTCGACAGTATTTATTCCTGAGTGTCTTAAGTTTACGCATTCTTCGAGGGCGTTATCGTAAGCAATCCCAATTATTCGAATTAAATCAAATAAATCGATATTTGGGAGATCATTAATTTCAGTTAAACATTCAAAATGATAGTTAATATCTTTTTGATAAATTTAATTTATTAATAAAAATACTTCTCAAAACTTCATTATTAATGTTTTTAGTATCTTGAAACTGCCAAAGAGCATCTTCACCAAGGTTATCACGAGAATAAGCTTCTAATTTATTAAGTAAAGTTTGATTATCACCATTTAGAGCACTTAGTTTGAGGCTATTTAATAAGTTTTGGTAATCGTGTTTAAACCTTTTTAGCTTGGATTGATTTTCCTCTAGGTTTTGAATAAGAAGTAATAAGTTCTTCTTTTCTTGAAGTTGGAGTTTCTTTTGTTGAATTTGTTTACTAACTTGGTATACAAAGACTGTAAAACTGCATTGAAGAACCAGTAAGCAAAAGATAAGAATAAAAGCTGGGGTTACCCGTGGAGTTGTAAAAATGGTAAATCCTGCGATATTTAAGGTAATAAAAAGATAGGATAAGGTCCATAAATTAATAGTTGTATTATCTTCTTCTATTTTATCAAGAGGATGGTAATAGTAGAGAATAATAAAAGTGATTAGGTAAAAGAATGGATCAATAAATAGAATATAATTGATTGGTAGTGAAAGTACTTTATCAATTGTAAAGGTTGAGAAATCAATTACAATTGATGTCGTTAAGGTTAATAGGATAGCACCAATTAATTTATGATTAGAGGTTCTGTTTTTAAAATACAAATATAGGAACCCTCCCTCTAATATTGTTGAGAGATATGCTCCTGTATAACCTAAGCCAATCATAAGGAATATGATAGTAAAAATAATAGTTAAGAAAAATATATCTCGTTTAGTGATCTTAATTTTTACGAGATAAAAGAATGTGAAAAGTTCAAAAGTAAGTCCTTGAATTACTGAAATAATTTGAATAAAAAAATTCATATTAAAATTAACGGAAGATATTTTGCAAGTTATTTATAATTTTATTAGTGATTGATAGTTTTTGCATAAATATATCATGTCTCCTATTGTTTTATCAGTAATTTATTTTAACAGGATGCATCAAAAAAATCATAAATAATCAAAAGTAGTTGTTTAAGGTTCAAATTCTGTAAGAAATGAGTCCGATTATTCCGTTAGCAAAAAATAATAAATGTTAAATTTCTGTTTAACTTCTCAATAAGGAAATTGCTTTCAGTTAATCTTCCTTAATTAAAAACATACTTATTATTTGCCCCTATACCATGTAATAATAGCCATAAGCACCCCATATATAATCCCAATTACAGTTGGGATTATATAACTCATGGGATTTTTTAATTCGCTAATAAGTGAAGTATGAAAACTAAGAGCATTTGTAAGAGAGTTAAGTAAATAAATAATCAGTGTTATATATACAGCTGAGGAAAAACTATTCTTTACAATATGTGTGTTATCATGAGTCACGACTCGATTAATTTTACGTTTTGCATATATAGAATAGCCACCAACAATATAAACAGTAAAAATCAGTAACGCCCCAGCTAAAATATTAAAAGACAATTCATAATTCTCTGTTGTAGTAACAATGAAAAAGGAAATAAGAACAGCAACGAGGTTAAAAAGAAATAGGCTAACAGCGATATTAAGACTAATCTTCGCCATATAATCTTTATTATCTTGATTTGTTAATTTGGGCATATTATAGAACCATTGAAAAAGTTTACTATTCATTAATTTACTCCTCTTAAAAAGTTTGGTTTTTACCATAGCATAATTTATCTTTTTTAATAATTTTCTTCTAATTTTAGTGGAATTTTAGCGTATTAGGATGTTGAAGCAGGATATGAGTGTAATTTGTACGAATTAGAAGTTTTTATTTAGCTGTCTTAATTTACTTTATGCTTAAAGTATAGAAATTGAGAAGGAAATTATTATGAAAAAATTTTGTTTGATCCATTATATTTTTTTGCCATAGCTTTTATGTATTTAATATTTGATTACAATTTTGGCATGATATCGATGTCCATCTTTTGTGGACTTTCACTATTAATTAGTAATCTAGGGAAGAAATTTTTATATCTGCAAGCACTATTGTTCATAATATATGGATTATTATTTTTTATAGTTCATCCAAGCACATGGATAGTTTCTGTAATTTTGATCTTAATTGGAATAGTTTTCTTTATATTTTATTTTAGAGGCTAAACTGGCTTCTAGAATAGTTAGAGTCGGAGTAAAAAGTTGTTTTGACTATCATGGGGAGTTTTAATGATTTTGATTAATTTTTTAAAAAAGAATAAGTGGAATATAACTGCAGTATTAATATTTTTCATTATTTGTGTATATGATGCATACAATAAGAATATTATTGCTTCTACATCTTCTTTACTTTGTGCAATCTTATGGCTGATTGATTGTTTAAAGAAACAATATTTTTTCTTAGAAGGAATAGCAATAATCTTATATGCTATATTTATTTTGATCATTCGAATAGATTTATGGCCAGGTGCATTGGCGTGTATAGTAATAGGATTGTTTATCTTGTTTTTCTATCTAAAGAAACTTAAAAAGCAATAATCTAGAGAATAAAAGGTATGATCCCGGTTGGATATTGGAATCATACCTTTTTATCTTGCGCTTCAACTTTATAAATTTCATTACGCAAGACTCTTCGTTACTTTAGTTTAAATATTCAAAGTATATGCGAGAGTTCTTGCGTTTTCTTGTTTTTAAAGCACAAACGCATAGAATCACATTAATTTACCACGACCTCATGCATTTAAATTTCAGTTACTTAACCAAATACCGTAACCAGACGGCGCCATCTTCATAGCTTTCAACATCTTTTAATTGCAGAGCGATTGGACGACTGCTTTCTGGACGACCATCAAAAAGACTTGGCTGACCAGTTCGACCATCAGCACCAGCACCAATTAAAATGCTGATTTCATCAACTAATCCCGCTTCAAGAAAACCACCATTGATTTTTCCGCCACCAACAATTGCTAGACGATCAATATTGAATTCATCAGCAAGAATTTCCATTGCCTTGGCTAGATCAATTTGATCTTTCCCAGTTACGATCCAAGAAATATTTTGACGATTGAGGTAATCAAGGTAATCTTTCGTAACTTGTTCACTCGTAATAATTAGGTGAGAGAAGTTATTACCATTTTCCTTGCCCCATTGTAAAGTTCCCTTAGTGTCGACAATGATATTATAACTATCAGCAATTGCATTTTTAGCAAAGTCAGTTTTACCAAGGATTTCTTTGTTTTGCGGATTAAATTTACCACCACGTGTCAATTCGGTTTCTGCAGTAACACGTCCACTAATCCTTGTAGGAACATCTAAACTGTCCAATGTAGAATAGTATTCGGGTTCACCGGCTAATTGGGCCGTCATTTCACAATCAATTCGTCCATCAACTGATGTCATCACATGGACGATAATATATGGTTTATTCATTTATAAAGCCTCCTTAATATCTAATTCCATCATAGATTAAGGAGGCTATTATTTGAAATGCTTATTATATTTAATCCTTTATTCAAAAATCGTATATATCATTACCATAGACTAGCAAACCAATAGACTAATGGAATAGTTACTAAACTCAAAATGGTTGAAATACTCATTAAGACGGTTGCTGGCCGCGCATCCCCATTTGATTGTAAGGTAAAAAGAACGACTAATCCTGCTACCGGACATGCACTAAGAATTACTGTGGTGAAGAGTGGAACACCAGTAATTCCCAATAATAATAAGATAATTGTCCCTAGAATCGGGAAGAAAATATTCCTTACGAAGAGACTTCCCCAGAGTGCAGTTGGTAATTTGATATTTTTAATACTTAGATTGGCAAGATTACTTCCGATGACAATCATTGATAGTGGAGTAAACGCTGGACTGGTGTAATCAATAAAACCAGAAATTAATTTTGGCAACCGAAAAGAACTAATGAATAGGAAAAGACCAATAATAATAGCAATAATATTAGGATTTAAAATAATTTTCTTTAACGGTGTTCCCCAATCATGAGGCCGCCGTTTTTGAAAAATTCCAATTCCCTGGGTCCACGACATGACATTAAAACCAATCATTGAAGCGACGGCATAGAAGACACCCACACTTCCGAAAAGCCCTTGTGCTAATGGAACACCCATAAAACCATTGTTAGAATAGATGCTTCCATAAGTTGCAATTTGACGAATATTTTGGTCCTTTACTTTATGAAAAAGTAGTTTTGCAATCAAAATTGAAACAAAATAGGTCAGAAAGACACCAGCAATCAATAGTAATAATTGATAAAATCGTGATCGCGAAAACGGTTGTTCAAAGGCTTTAATAATTACGATTGGCGATAAAAAGTAGAGTGTAATATTGGTTAAATCATTAATTGATTGTGGATGGAGAAATCCGAGCTTTCTAATAACTGCTCCTAAAAGCATTAGTAAGAAAATAATGACGACTTGGTTAAAAATTTGCCCAATCGACATTGCACCACTTCCTTCAGTAAAAATCACAATTACTATTTTACAACAAAAAGGAGAATGATTTTACTGAAGGTGCCGACGCTCATTGCGATCAACGGCAAAAGGTTCTTAATAATGTATTAACAGGAGCGGAATCAATGGCGAAATTATTTTGATATAATGGCCTTAATGAATAAGAAGAAAAAAGTTTCATATGAAACTTTTTCGTTTACCTTTAACCACCATTTAAAAACATAAAACAGCTAAAATAGAAGATAAGAAAATCGCTTGGAGGGTGAAAAATGAATAAGGCTGTAATTATGTTAGTTGAAGATGAAGAGAGCCTTGCTAGTTTTTTGATTACTGAGCTAGAACTTGAAGGCTATGAAGTCATCTGGGCAAAAGATGGGCGCGAGGCACTAGAAATATTTAAAGAGAAAGAAATAACCTTAATCTTATTAGATTGGATGCTCCCAATTTATGATGGTCTCACAGTTCTACGCCGAATTCGGCAATCAAGTAATGTGCCGATTATTATGATTACGGCTCGTAGTCAAACTTCCGATATTAGTATGGCACTTGATCAAGGATTAGATGATTATATTACTAAACCGTTTGAGATTGAGGAACTTTTAGCACGAATTAGGGTTGTATTACGACGATTGGGTCAAGAAAAAGCAGAGAAATATGATTATAAATTTGGACCATTTGAAATAAATTTACTAAAACATCAATTTATGGTTGATGGCAAACAGGTTCATTTAACGCCTAAAGAATTTTCCCTCATGGTTGCCCTAATTAAAGAACCAGGAGTCGTTCAAACCCGTGATGACCTTCTTAATGAAATATGGGGGTATGATTTTGATGGTCAGACCAATACTGTTGATGTCTATATTCGTGCTTTGCGCAACAAGTTAGGCAAATACCGCGACTTAATTAAAACGGTGCGAGGGATTGGTTATGTATTAGGTGATGAGCAATGAGTAACACACATCCAGTAACTGCATCGCGGCAATTAACTCGTCTTTTCTTAATGTTGTTTGCAGTGATTTTGGTAGTTATTAACCTTCTTTTTGTGGTTACCGCTACTAATTTAATCTATCGTTATGCTGATGATCAGGCGGAAGAAGTGATTGAGACCATTGAGGAAGATTGGCCCGAGAATCAAAATCGCGAAACTTTTTTGAATGCTTATGTTGCTCGTCAAGACGATGACGCAATCGAGATCACTGATGGTAAACGAAAATATACCTCACCAAAAGCCCATAAAATTTTTAAACGAATTGACCGGCGGAATTTAGCAATCAAGAATCTACAGTTAACCCGGCATGGGGTCTATTATTTACGGCAGCAAAAAGTTCATCATCAGCGAATCGTAAAAGTAGCGATTAATGTTGATGATTTAATTAAATTAACAGGCTGGCTCTTGATAGTGACTCTGTTAATTAACTTTGTAATAAGCATCATTGCTCTCCCAATCATTCATCGGTTGGCTAAACGATGGACCCGACCATTGACTAGTTTAGATAATGAAATCGATGCAATCACGCCTCAAAGTGATCGATTACAAACTTTAGCAGTTCCGCAGCAGCCGTTAGAAGTACGAAAAGTTGCGCAGTCTTTTAATCAATTATTAGAACGGCAGTACCGTATAATGCAACGAGAAAAAGAATTTATTGCAAATGCCTCCCATGAATTAAAGACCCCGCTTGCTGGAATTTTGGGACATGTAAACTTAATAAGAAGGCATGGGGATAAACATCCAGAATTAATTGGCAAATCATTAAAGTACATTGATCAAGAAGCACAGCGAATGAGTCAATTAATAAATGAATTGCTTATCCTAGAAGGACACCAAACTAGAAAATTAACAGAAATTAACTTATCAAAAATTATTTTCGCTGAAGTTGAGTCACTCCAAGGGGCATATCAGCAGAAATTTATTACGGATTTAAATCCGAATATATCTTACCGGATAACAAAGGGTGACTTTCAAAGTCTTGTGCATAATTTATTAGAAAATGCGGCCAAATATTCACCAACTGATTCAACGATTGATGTTCAGTTAACGACAGCTGACCGCCACATAATTTTAAGAGTTGCTGATCAAGGTCAGGGAATTGCAAAAGAAAATCGCCAAAAAGTTTTCGAAAGATTCTACCGTGAAGATGAATCACACTCCAATAAGGTTACTGGTTCGGGAATTGGACTTTCAATTGTCAAAATGATTATTGAAAAATATCACGGAAAAATTACGATTCGCGACAATGAGCCAGTTGGAACGATTTTTACAGTTTACCTTCCTAAGTAAAAATGAAGATTTCTTCATCATACTTTCACCTGTTCTTGGTTTTAGTTGGGAGATTATTTCGTAAAATAAAATTACCAATTAAAGTTAAGAAGGGAAGGATAAAAATGACAGAAAAAATCGAACAAAGACAAGATCATCAACCAAACGCAGACAAGAAGAAAGCAAGGAAGTTCCCAAAGATGACTAAAAAGGTTCTGATTACCGCCTGTGTTTGTGGAGGACTTGCGTTAGGAGCTGGAGGCATTGCTGGTGTCGCCGCAATGGATGGTTATCATGCTCAAATCGAAGCCGCGGTGAAACATGAAAGGTTAGCTAATAAGAGCGACATCAAGATTGACCAACAGGCTGCAATTGATCAGTTTAACAAGAAGTACCCAGATAAGCACCTCAATGAAGTAGAGCTGGAAAGTGACAAGGGAAAATATGTGTACAAGGTAAAGGGCTTTGACAATACCAACGAATACAAGGTTAAAGTCAATGCCAATGATGGCAAACTAATCTCTAACAAGTCTGAAAAGCTTGACCAAAATGAGAAGGAATATACATTAGATCCAGGTAAGGCAATTAGCCGTGATGAAGCGAGCCAAATTGCCGAAAAAGCCGCTAAAAAGGGTAGTGCGATCGAATGGAAATTAGAACAAGAAAAGGAAAACCAAGCTGTTTGGGAAGTTAAAGTAAAAGATGGCCGGACAGTTAAAGAAGTTAAGATTGATGCCGGTTCGAAAAAAGTATTAGCCGTGGAAAACGACCATTAATTTATCCATAATTTGCGCCTTCATCCCCCACTTCTATAAGTGGGGGATGAATCGCCTTCTTAAAGCAACGAGTGCTTTTTCTTCAGTTGCTGGTCATGTACTAAATACGAGGAGGACAAAAATGTTAAAGAAACACCCTTTAGCCTTATATATTACGTGGATAGTTGCTTTAGCAGTTATTCCATTACCGTTAATTATCTTGACAAATAGTCAATTAACGGCTGATTATGAAGATCTTTTTGCTTATGATGTGGGGATATTGGCCTATGTTTGGTGGTTGGTTATCATTTTCCTCTCAACTCGTCCAAGATGGCTTGAAAAGTATATTGGCATCCCTTCAATGTATTTTTTGCATGCTTCGTTAGGCGTTGCAGCGCTGATTGCTGCGACTGCTCACAAATTTTTAAGTCCCGGCGCTGATCACCTTGTTGAAACGACGGGAGATATTGCTTGGTACTTGGCAATTGTCGGTATAATTTACGCGATTATCTTTATGTCGGGATGGTTAGTTGACCGCTTTAAGCTGCTTCGTCAAATTAAACTAAAGTTAAGCATAATTTGCTCCCATCAAGTTTCTGTCTGGATCCACCGCTTAAACTTACTATTAATCCTACTGATCTGGTTGCATGTTCACTTAATAGATGATTTTAGCGAGATGACAAGTTTTATAACAACATTTGATGCGTATACTTATATCATTATTGGTTATTACTTGTTAGCAAAATTTATCACGCTGTTTAAAACAAATGGAACAGTGATAGCGAATAAACAGCTTGCACCGAATACTCAACAGTTAGTAATTAAGTTAGATAAAAACGATCCAGCTTATCAAGGCACTATGTCCCGTCAAGTATACAGATCAAATAGATAAAAATTTTAGGCGGCT
>BLMQ01000018.1:0-2716 GCA_011958095.1 Lactobacillaceae bacterium
TGACCAATACGTAACTAGCCGTTATGGTTCCTGGAGTGCTGCTCAATCATTCTGGCAATCACATGGTTGGTACTAAAATTCAATTACTAATTGTTAAAGTAGGAAATTGTCTCAATAAAGGGATGATTTCCTATTTTTTTGTAAAATGAAAAAAAGTTAATATTATTTTCATCCTAATCTTAAAAAATATATTATAATAGAGTTATTCAAGTGATGAAAGGATGAGATCCATGTCAAAAGAGAGTCAAATTATTGATACAAAATCATTATATGTAAATCCTGACCGCGGTGTTGCAACGTTAAACTATAGTCAAAATTACTTTACTGATATTCCTTCATTAATTAATAGTGATGAAGTAAAGGAAATTGTCCGTTTATATTTAGCTTCACGTAACCCTGATAATGATGATGATGCTTTTGATAATGCCACTGTTAACAAGTTTGTTGATATCTTAAAGAAAGTTCTTTTTGATGATGATAGTGCATTTGATGAATATGACCCTAAAGATATTCTTGAGAGTGTTGAAAAATTATACTCATACTATCGTTCACTATTACGGGTATCAGTAATTAATCTTAGTGATAATCAGATTATCGGTAACGAGTTCCGGACTATTGATACTCAATTCAACGACTTAGTGCGTAAAGCATACCGGATCCTCGAAGAAAAGCTCCAAGGTTTTGAAAACCGGACTTATCGACAAGTTAATGCGGCAACTAATGCAACAATTTTAGTTCAACAACAAGATTGGAAAATTCCAGCTGGTTATGAAGAATTAAAGGATATTGATTTTATTAATACCGTGATGCTTCGTCCGCCAATGATGATGCATACTAAGAGCAACAAACGGGAAGGGGTCTTTTCTGAAGTAAAAGATAACCCGATCGAACGTTTCCGTGGTGAACGTGGTAAGTGGTATTGTTACCCAGCAAAGATTGGTGAAAGTTTAGCCTTTATTTACTTCAATGTTGATTACTTGGTAAACGGAATTGCTCTTTCAAACTTATTTGAAATTGCATCCCCTGATGAGATTAAGGGGCAAAAACCTGATATGATTCTTCTTTTCGGTCTAAAAGAAACAGAAGGCATGGTTTCTCATTACTATCGTGACGAAAAGAATGATTTGTGGGTTGGTGAAGTACCTTACACAGATAAGACTACTTACTTTGGTTACATGAAGAAGATGTGCTTGACACTCCATAACCTTCATCAAATTTACAATGGTCGCCTGCCAATTCACGGGTCCATGTTGAAGATTAAATTTACTAATGGTAAAGAAAAGAATGTTGTTTTCTTCGGTGATTCAGGTGCCGGAAAGTCAGAATCAATTGAAGCATTGCAAGAATTAGCTGACGATAAGATTGTCAGCATGGAGACAATCTTTGATGACATGGGAAGCTTTACCCTTACTGATGGTGAACCAGGGGTATATGCTCAAGGAACAGAAACTGGTGCCTTTGTTCGTCTTGATGATTTAAGTAGTGCCGTGGCCTTCAATAACATGGACCGTGGTGTTTACCTTAATCCTGAACAAAAGAATGCCCGGGTTATTATTCCTGCTGATACCTACGAAAATGTAATCAAACATCACCATATTGATATGTGGCTATACGCTAACAATTACAGCGATGAAGTTGGTATTCATCGTTTTGATACAAAGGAAGAGGCAGAAAAAGTATTTATTGCTGGACAACGGAAGGCCCTTGGAACAACTGATGAAGTTGGAATGAGCAAGACATTCTTTGCTAACCCATTTGGCCCAGTTCAAGAACCAGAATTAACTAAGCCGATTATTGACAAGGTCTTTACAAAGCTATTTGACCAAGATGTATACGTTGGAGAAATCTTTACTCACCTTGGTAATGACAAGTCAAAGGATGCTTTGAAAGAATCAGCTCAAGAATTGCTTGATGTTTTGATGAATAATTAAGATTACGATTAAGACAATTTTGTCATCGCCCTGTAACAAACAGTCCGTTACAGGGCGATTTTTGTGTCGTCAAGAAAAAATGAGCAGTTTTTTTGAATAATTTTTACATGAGATAATTCTAGTTATAATTTTACAAGTTACTCAAAAGCGATTAAATCAACGTTTAAGCGACTATAAAAAAATCAGCGAACGTTTGTTACAAAAAATTACAGAAATAACGAAATTTGATAAGTCCTAGTAACCCGCTTGTAACCCTAATCCTGTATAGTAGTTATCGTTGAAATGAGTTATTTGATTAATTAAGAGAAAAGGATGGATTGAATTTATAATGAAGTTATCTAAGAAAGTAGCCAAGATTACAGCAGCGATTACTGGTGCAGTTGCATTAGGAACAGTAGCTACTGCAACGACTGCAAACGCCGACAGTATTTACACGGTGCAAGCAGGTGACACCCTTTCTGGGATTTCTTACAAATTAGGTCACGATCTAACTTTTGTAGATACATTAGCAAACAACAATAATATTGCTGATAAGAACTTGATTTACGTTGGTCAACAATTAGTAATCAAGGATGATGGTGAAGTTGCACCAGCTACTCAAGAAGAAGTTGCTACTTTACCAGCCGCAAATGTTGCACCACAAGCAGATACACAAGCTACACCTGCTGAAAATCAAGCACAACAAAACCAACAAGTACAATCAAACCAAGAAGCACCAGTTGCTCAACAACAAGTACAAACTCCACAAACACAAAATGTACAACAACAATCTAGTGCTCAAGCAT
>BLMQ01000019.1:0-3971 GCA_011958095.1 Lactobacillaceae bacterium
CACGGGATTTCCGGCCAACATTCATTAAAACTATCAAGTCGGTTGTAAAGCCATTCTTTAGTTGGCCAACTAGGCTTAGAATTAGCGCCTGAGTAAATAAAGCTAGTTGCCTGTTGCCCTAATGGTGCACCAACTTGTGGTAATTTCCCACGATGATAAATTTGCTTGTAGTTATATTTAACCGGCTGATTAAAGCTACATTGAAATTCTGGATAGTCCGTTAAGTGAGCGGTAATGTGTTGATATTCATAATCTTCGCCTAAAATAGCTAAAGCAGCCTTGGCCACCAAAGTATAAATATCAATGGCACAATCCTGTTGTTTTTTAGTATTAAATGGTTTCCGTAAATCATCTAGTGAATTAGGAACAACACTCCCTGGTCGATTAGCACCGTGAGTAGCTGATTGTTCAACTAACCCTTTACGTGGAGCTAAATGTGTTAATAATTGCAAATCTACTCCTACTAATGATGCAATCTTTTTACTGTTCTGCACAAGTTCAGCGAATTGAGCTTCTGTCACTGTTTTGTCATCAGAACGAGGATATGACAAATAATGGTAGTTCTGATAAAGGAGCTGATAAGTATCCTGAATCATCTTAGAAGTGTAACCCTTATGTGACAAGATGGCATCAATCTTAGTTAGATCGGTAAAAGTATGTGGCGCTTGATAAACAGTTTTCTGACCATCAATCGTAATTCCAACTGGTGATTGATATTGATGCTGTTCTTCTTTAGCCATTGCTTCATTTTCATGGTGCACTTTTTTAATTAGTTCATCATTATTTTTATCAATTTTTCGGGCAAAGACATGTTTATGTTGATCCTGAAAGCGAACCTCGTAATAAGGACGTTTGACATAATTCTTGATGGCATTTAAACGCTGAAAAATGGCGGATAACATTACAGACTTTAAACGCCCTTCATTAATTGAACGGGTATAGTAACCAGCATCACGAACCAGAAGAGTAGCAGCTCGTGTTAAGGCCATGGATCCAAAGTCCCATCGCTGTCTAACAGTTCCTTTAACAAACCAGCCATCTTTTTGTTGATCACTAACATCATGTAAATCTGCCATAGCGCGGCGAATAGCTTCTGGGCTTTCATCATCGTGATATTCACGATAAACCGGACCGTGCCAACCAATATAATTGATAATTTCCCAAGCAAGCAATTCCCCTTCGCCGGTGGTTTCATCGGTATCAGTCGCAATTACGATTGCTTGGGCTTGTTGACTAGCTTTTTTAATATTTTTTAATAAATTAGCAGCGTATACAGCTGGTTTTCCAGTTTTGTGATCCTTTTTAATAACTTTGTGCCAATTGAAATCGTTTAAATCCCAGGGTAGATTTTTCAAATCCCAGACACGATATTTCTCCTTGAGTGCGGGCATAACCATATTCTCGGGTTCATCCAATTCAAGCAAATGCCCCTGACTATGTGCTTGAATAAATGTGTGACCATTAAAATTACCCGTTTCTCCACCTAACGCTGTAACGAATGCGTCATATTCAGTTTTCTTTTCTGTAAGTATTAAATAATCATACACATTATTTGCCTTGCCTTTCTGCATTTTATTCCAACATACTGAATTATTAGTATTTTCACTATTCCTGCCAAAAAAAGGATCAAGTTTAGCCAGCCTGACCCTAATTAATGTTGCATTGCATGTGTATACGACTTAAACATTGGACTCTGATCTTGAAATTGCTTCTGTGTGTGAACTTTTGCTTTGTCTTTATCTATGAAACGATTTTTATTTTCTTGATAAAACTTTTCAAAAGATTGTTGATGTAGTGACTTGTCTTGATTCTTTTGCAGTTGTTCATTCCAGTCTTTATATTTATGATCTGGCTGATCTATCACTAACTTCATATCGTTTAGTGCAGGAATATTTAATGATTTTAACCAGTCAACTTGTTGCTTAGCTTTCAGCACACCGTTAAAACCACCAAGGTCTGTATCTAAGCCAAGATGTAGTTCTTTCGGCACTCCAAATTCACCAATGAATTTAGTAATGGTTTCTACTTTTGATCCTGAACCATTCAATGATAAGAAGCGTTGTTTACCGTGATATTCTTTAGCGTGCATCTGAGCGAAAGATAAGGCATCAATTGGACTTTCAAAGATGTATAAGCGTTCTGGCTGATTACCAAAATTAACTGAAAAGTGAAAGCCAAAATGCTTTTTAGCTCCCCAGGCAACTTTCTTTCTTGTTCCCCGTTTACCAAATTTTTGATGGTTAATACTTGTTCCCTGTTCATCACCACCAACTTCTTTATGTTGATGATCATACCAAACGAAAAAGGCATCACCATTCCGTAATTCTCGTAGCAATCCAGCTTTATACATTTCTTGAATTAATTTAGGGCTTAGCTTTCGAGTTTTAGTTAAATAGTCAAAACTAACATGAGTTGGTTGTCTACCGCGCCAACGCCATTGTTCATATACTCTAGGCTTGCTTTCTACTACCCGGCTCATATTCTTTTCGTGACGACTTAAAGCTGGCCGAATTTTTTCCAAAGTTTTCATGGCTGTGGAACTATCTAGTCCTTCATATTGGTGCAGAAAATGGAATAAATTGCCACCAACCCCACGACTATTCCAATAGAAAGTCTCGTAAGGCTTAGATGGTGTAACCCGAGTATCAACGACTAAAGAATCATGATCTTTTAATCTCAAATAATGATCTTCTTGCGTATAAGTGATCCCTTTTAAATCTAAATATGCTTGAATGGATTGCCGACATAATTCGTCTGTTTTAGTTGCCGTTACCGTCATTTACTTTTCACTCCCTTGATATTTATTGCAGGAGTACAAAAGGCCCCTTTGCTTCAATTTAGATTGAAATTGAAGTAAGTAGACCTTTTGCCATAAATGACGTTTAATAGAGTCACTTGAGTTACGGTACATAATTGTGAGTATGCGTAGTAGCGTCTTGTCTCCCTATCAGTGTCACCTTAACAATACAAGATAGCATCAGCAAAACCAAATTTAGCTATTTGAATTAAAAAAATAAACCTCGTTCGGATTGCGAACGAGGTTAATCTAATATAGATATATAAGAATTTTTAAGCATAAGTTTACAATCTATTTACTCGAAAAATGCTTTGAATGCTAACTTTCTTTTCTTTATTTATTCTATCTAATTTTATTTTAATAGTGGTCCAATCAACACCCCACCAAAGAAACTGAGTTATACCACTAGATATCATTACGACATACCACCAACTTTCTAAAGCCTGCTCAATAGATCTAGCATTAAATAAATTAGAAAATCCAACTTGCGCTAGACAAGCTATGCCAAAGCCAAATATAATCAGAGCAAAAAACAAACTTAGCCCATTGATATATTTTTTCAACATGATCCAAAACCCTACAGTAATGATGACCGTCAACATACTGCAGATAACAATACCAATTAATCCGATCAACCCAATCATACTTGCCTTGCTCACGTTACAGCGCCTCCTTTATTAATGTGTCCCATCTTACCACCCTAGAATAGACTAGTACAATTTCAACCTCGTTCGCGATCCGAACGAGGTTACAAAAAAACACCCTACAGCATTAATTACTGTAGAGTGTTTTTCGTTAACGTTCATGTGTCATTGAATGTTGAGGAAGTTGGAATTCCCTTAACTTTTCTTGGACTTTAGGTAATGGATTGGGTTCCATTGCCACATAACGCAAACATTTTATTTGATCAGAAAGGGGGAGATTTTTTTCTAATTGTACCCAATTTGGTGATTTAGTAATGCCAGCTTGAGTAAATTCAAGTTGCTTTTGAGATAAGTCATTTAATTGAACTGTCTCAGCCATTATTATTCACCTCTTTTGGTTATTGCCAATCACTAAGCATGACGCTTCTTCTTTAGGCTCCATGCACCGAGCGCAAGCAACATACCGGCAAAGCCAGCAACTGCTCCTGCATTTTCATCATTACCAGTTTGGGGTAACTCTTGTTGTGTTG
>BLMQ01000020.1:0-2293 GCA_011958095.1 Lactobacillaceae bacterium
GTTCCTTGTAATTGTTCTTTTGCCCATCGCTGAGCCATAAAGTTAATAAAAATGTTTTGATTCCAGAAGCTGAGACAGCAGAATTGATTGATTGGGTATTGCAAGAAATGCCATCTCGCCCATTAAAGGTTCTTGACTTAGGAACGGGGAGTGGGGTAATAGGTATTACGCTTGCGCTTGAACGGCCAGCCTGGAATGTAAGTTTAAGTGACATTTCACCCGCTGCGCTTGCTGTTGCTCAGGAAAATATGGCTAACTTTAACCTGGAGTTGCCGTTAATTAAAAGCGATCTATTTGAAAATATTGATCAGCAATATGATTTAATTGTGACCAATCCGCCTTATATTGACCCAGACGATACTGGTGAAATTGATCAAGCAGTCCTTGAAAACGAACCAGCCCTAGCCTTATTTGCTAGTGAACATGGGTTAGGATTCTATCATCGCTTATTCAAGCAAGCAGGGCAGTACCTAACTACGACTGGTCAAATATTTGGCGAAACTGGTTATGATCAAGAAGAGTCAATTCAAGAATTACTACATCAAACCGATGAACACGCACAGATATGCCCACGACATGATGTGGCAGGAAAAATGAGGATGATACACGCATGGGATTTTTCAAACGCAGGAGGAAGATAGTAAGAATGGATACGAAGATTTTTCGACATGGTGAGATTGCCCAAGCAGCAGCTGCGATTAAGCGCGGTGAATTAGTGGCTTTTCCAACAGAAACTGTTTATGGGTTAGGGGCTGATGCGACCAATGAAAAAGCCGTTAAGAATGTTTATTTAGCAAAAGGGCGGCCAAGTGATAATCCATTGATTGTTCATGTTAACTCCATCGCAATGGTTGAAAAGTATGCTGCCGAGATTCCTGATAATGCCCGAAAGTTGATGGATGCATTTTGGCCTGGTTCTTTAACCATTATCTTGAAGATTAAGAAGGGCGCACTTTCAAAAACCGTCACAGGTGGTTTGAAAACTGTCGCCTTTCGTTACCCTGACTGTCAACCAACCCTTGATTTAATTGAAGAAGCTGGTGTTCCAATGGTGGGACCATCTGCTAATACTTCTGGGAAACCGAGCCCGACTACTGCCCAACACGTTTATCATGACTTGCATGGTAAGATCTCTGGAATTGTGGATAATGGTCCGACACGGGTAGGAGTTGAATCCACTGTCCTTGATATGTCAACAGACCACCCTGTAATTTTACGTCCTGGTGCTGTTACGAAGAAGGACATTGAAAAAGTGATTGGATCCATTGACCTTAATCATCATAAAGTAGGCAAAAATGAAACTCCTAAAGCACCCGGAATGAAATACAAGCACTATGCACCTAAGGCCCAAGTATATATTGTTGATGAAGATACTGATTGGGATAAAGTTGTTGAATGGATACGACAACAGCCATTTGACGTTGGGATGATGGCTGAAGAAAAAGTCCTTCAACAAGAAGTATTGCCGATGAACGCTATTCAATTTTCATTAGGAAAGAATGTTCAAGATGCCAGTGCTCGTCTATTTGATGGCTTACGGCAATTTGATGACCAGCCTAATGTTAAAGCGATTGTCACTCAAGCATTTCCAGCTCATGATTTAGGGGGCGCATATATGAATCGGTTAAATAAGTCTGCTGGTGGTATGCACTTTGATAGTAATGCGGTAAAATAATAAGGGAATCTAGTGGAAGAGGTACCACTCCCTAATTAAAATCTCAATAAAATAATAAAGAGACTGAGGCGGATTCCCAGCCTCTTTATTTATAACCAGAGGAGATGTTGTAAATGAACTATGGTAAAAAATCACCCCAATTATGGGCAGCCATTGAAAATGAAGAACAACGCCAGCAAGATACGATTGAGCTCATTGCTTCCGAGAATATTGTTTCAGATGCTGTTCGTGAAGCTCAAGGATCAGTTCTAACAAATAAGTATGCTGAAGGATATCCTAATAAGCGGTATTACGGTGGTTGTGAGTTTATCGATCAAGTTGAACAATTGGCAATTGATTATGCTAAAAAGTTATTCAATGCAGCATATGTTAATGTTCAACCTCATTCCGGATCACAAGCTAATATGGCAGTTTATCAAGCACTCCTCAAGCTCGGAGATGTGATTTTAGGGATGGGGATGGATGCTGGTGGGCACCTAACTCACGGAGCAACGGTTAATTTTAGCGGAAAACTATATAAGACGTATGGCTATGGCTTAAATCCAGATACTGAAGAGCTTGATTATGATGAAATTATGGCTTTAGCTAAGAAAGTAAAACCACAATTGATCGTTGCGG
>BLMQ01000021.1:0-108153 GCA_011958095.1 Lactobacillaceae bacterium
GTTGCTTGCGGGGCTCGAAAACGAAGTCACAAGTGACTTCTGTCTCGCTCCCTTATTTTTTACGCTTTCCTAATAAACAAACAAGCAATCACTGCAACCGATGCACTGATAACAAGCCCGAAGAAAGCGGCTGAATATGAACCGGCTGCTTGGACAATCCACCCAATTAAGAGCGGACCAACAAAGCCACCAAGCTGCCCACCAAAGTTAACAATCCCAATTGATGATCCATAAGTTTTCTCCGATAAAATCTGCGCAATGAAGCTAAAGATACCAGTAAACGCCAATGATTTAACGAAATAGATCAAGACATCAAAGATCACAACGCCTACTAATGAAGTTGACTTGAAGAGACCGAACATGAAAACCAATGTCAGGAATGAAGCAATACTAATCATCCACCGTTCATGCTTCTTAAACAAGTGCACCATCACAAAGCCAGAAATAAATGCTGCAATACCTCCAGAAATAACTGGTAATGGCACTAACCATGCCAAGTTCTTCAAGTTAATTCCTTGTTCTTGCAAGAAATAAACTGGCATCCAGGTTTCAAGGCCCTTCGTAATGATATTCAGGGCAAGTCCAATTACTACAAAGGCCCAGACACGGTGGTCAATATTTTTCCATTCAATCTTGGGACGCGCCTGCCCGTTTGCTTGGCTGCTATTAATTGGCCGTTCTACCAGGTAATAGGCAAGTAAAATAATAAATCCACCAACCCCAAGCCAAACAAAGGCATTTCGCCAACCACTGCTAGCAATAATTGGCACAATAATTAGTGGTGCTACTGCTGCCCCGGCATAATTCGATGAAATTAAGGCAGAAGTTGCTTGTGATTTCTCACTCTTATCATAATTTTCAGAAATTCGTTTTAAAGCTGCTGCTGGATATGGTCCTTCTGCAATCCCAAATAGAAAACGAATCACAATCAAGGCAGCAAGGGACCACGCCCAGCCAGTCACCATCGTCATCAACGACCAGGCAAACAGGGAAATAATCACCATCAGTTTACTGCCAAACTTATCAGTTAAGTATCCTCCAGGTATCTGCATCAAAGTATACCCTAAGAAGAAAGCACTAGCAGTTGCCCCTAATGCTGCTGCCCCAACATGAAAGTCTTTACCGATGTAAGCAAGGGAAATATTCATCACTGTGCGGTCAGCAAATAAAATCATATATCCTAAATATAGTAGCAGAAAAGATCCCCATCGTTTTGCTACTGTAAAGTTACCTATATTTTCCATAAAATTACTCCTTTAATATAAAGATCTTTTTTATTGTAATTGATCATTTTAGAACTTACCACCCAAATTTTAAGAATGTCCGCTAAAATTAAGAACGTCACTCTTAATATTTTTTTGTTAAAATATTAGAGATATCCTAAAAAATGATTGTTAATCCAAGGAGGAATTATGGATTTCTCATTTAAAAAACGACCGGTAAAAAGACTATATAGTGAATATACTATTTTATTCATCTTTTTAGCCTTATGTATTTTCGGGACATATTTAGTTACTGGTCATACTTTTATCCTCAGCAAAGATGCTCTCAATCAGCATTTACCCTTACTAGCAAAGTATCGGGAAGCACTGATTAGCTTCGTCCACCATCCCCGCCTGAACTTCTGGTCATGGCAAATGGGGCTAGGCAGTGATACCTTTCAAGTATATTCTTACTATACGATTGGAGACGTTTTCTCTTACCTTGCACTACTTTTTCCCGCGGCAAAGATTACCCTCGCCTACCAGGTAATTAATATTATCCGGATGTATTGTGTTGGCCTCGCTTTCGTCTATTTCGCTCAACACTTTAAGTTTCGTAATAGCGTCATTTTGATGGGGGCAACAACCTACCTGGTCAATTCGTTTTTACTCTATGCTTGTATCGCTCAGCCGTTCTTTACCACGCCATTTATTATCTTTCCTTTAATCGTGGTCCAGATTGAACGGATACTACAAGAAGGATCGCCCTGGCCGCTTGCTGGTGCCTTTACATGGATGCTAGTAAGCAACTATTACCTTGCTTACGTTTTAGGAATTGGTTCATTCCTCTATCTTGTCCTTCGCGTAGGAACGCATTATCGTCGCACGCTTAATTACGGGAAAACTTTTCTTAAACTTGCTTTTGCAACAATTACTAGTGTCCTCTTATCAGCGGTTTTGCTTGTCCCCGAAATTATCGCGGTCACAAATTCAACCCGGACTGGATCATTGTTTGCAAACGGTCTAAAAGCCTATCCTCTTTACTACTACCTCTTTTTACCTAAGTCACTGATCAACGGTGGCCAGTGGTATTTCATGTTCTGGTCTGCGCTAGGGATCGTTTCAATTGGGTTCATCGCTCTTGTTTACATTTATTCTCGCCCCCGAAAGTACCCCTTGCTGACGATCAGTCTTGGGCTTGCTTTAATCATGCTGCTAATTCCAGCAGTCGGCGCTTTCTTCAACGGAATGATGTCAGCTTCTAACCGTTGGACGCTCTTGATCTACCTTCCATTAGCAATGGCCGTCTGTATTCTAGCAGAGAACATTCCGACGCTTGATCAAAAGACAATGGCGGTCCTAAGTTGGGCAACAGGGATTTACCTCATTGTCTTGATCGCAACCTTCTTCTTTGACAATGAGAATGATATTTTTATGCCGGTTATTTTCTTAATTGGCTCCCTAATGGCCATCTGGTTGATTCACTTAAATAAACTTACTCATCCTTACCGGTGGCTATTAGCAATTACAATGCTTAACGCCGGGGTGAACGCAATTTACGCGGCTTTCCCCTATAACGGAGATTTCTCTAGTAGTATGCTGAGCCGAGGAGAGTATCAAGCAATTACCAGCAACCGTTACGGTAACCTTGATCAGGATTTGAAGAACAATTCTTTTTACCGTGTTTCAACAATTAGCCAAAATAAGATTATTGACGGCCCGAACCTTGATAATGACCTTACTTCTGGATTGCATAACATTGATTCTTACTATTCACTGCAAAATAAATATTTGGGACAGTTTAATACAAGCCTACAAAATAACCAGTATCAGGCTAACATCCCCATTCGGCAAGCCGATGATCGGACAATTATGAATAATTTCTTTGGCGTCAAATATCTCTTTGTTCAAAGCAATGGTGATAACGCGACAAAGATTCCCGCTGGTTACTTTTTAGATAAAGCAACTGATCCAGTCATCAATTATGATGAAGGGCAGCCAAGCAATCCCCAAAGTAAGGATGAGTTTGTGCCCACGCAAACGATGCGGTATAAAACGAACTATGCCTTCCCATTACTTTACTGGCAAGATAACTATATTAGCAAAAAAGATTATCAATCACTCTCGCCAACTGAAAAAGAACGCGTTTTAGCTACCGGTGTTCTGGTTGATAAGCAAGAAAAACTCCGAGGAATGAAGGCCGCTAAGCTCAAGACGCATGTCTATCCTCTTAAAAGCGAGTTAGTTTCTAACCGTTTGAATAAGGTTAACCCGGCTAAACTGACCTATACCGATAGTGAAGAAACTTATCAATTGCAATTACCAGAGCTGCAAAGTAAAAAAATGCAGCAAAAATTAAAGGGCAGCGAGTTGCATATTGAATTTTCTAAGATTAAGTACACTCCTTTCTCCATGAAAGAACAGATTGCCTATGAGCAAGCACATCTGAAGGAAACGGTCCTTAATCCCGGAAATGTTATTAATCAGCGCTATACCCACTATCGCTATTGGCGTTACCACGTTTTAAATGGTTCACCTGATATTAGCTTTAAGCTTAATGTCGGCAGTAAGTTTGGAACTGCTACGATTGAACAGGCGCGGCAAAGTACCCTTTCTTTATTTAAGCACGTTACTAATTCGACGCTTAATATTGGTTATTATGATGGCAAACTGCCAACTTCACTCACCTTTCAGCCCTCAAAACTTGGAACTTATGAGCTCAAATACCGGGTAGTAGCAGAAAAACTAGATAATAATTATTATCGCGAAGTTAAAACATTGCAACGCCATCGTCTAGAGGACGTTAAATTTAAACGCAACCAAGTTCAGGGAACGATTAAAACCACTCGTCCTGGCGTCCTTACCTCTTCGATTCCTTATTCTACCGGCTGGTCAGTGAAAGTTAATGGTAAAAAGGCAACCACTCTACGAACAAACCAAGCTTTCTTAGGAGTATACTTATCGGCCGGAACTCACCATGTGACCTTTAGTTATGAGTTGCCGGGAATCAGATTAGGTGTATTACTCAGTTCAATTGGCCTTGGTTGGACCATTCTTGCTGGAATCATTACGGTCGTCTGGAAACGGAAGCGCAAGTAAAGCAGAATAATTCTTGCATCCCTTTTAAGAGACGCTTAAGATAAAATTAAATCTATCGGTAGGAGAAAAAATCGTGCATAAGAAGTTTACCTACATTGTCTACCAAATTATTATGGCTATCTTAGCCGTTATCTCGATTGGAATGCTGATCGCATATTATGCTAAGCGGATCAATATTGATGCCTACCCTTACAATATGATTGACAATGGAATTTGGTTGGTCTTCTTTACTGATTACGTTATCCGCCTGATTATTTCACCAAATAAACGTGAATTTGTTAAAGATAACATCTTTGACCTTCTATCAATCATTCCTGCCAGCAGCCTCTTCTTTCTCTTCCGAATTGGGCAAATTGGCAGAACCTTTCAGATGCTTAAACTCATGCGAATTATGCGTTTAGTCGGTTTTACCGGTCGGCTGGGCGTCTTCTTTGAGCGAAATGAGTTGCTATACTACTTGTACATTACGATTGCTGTCATAATGGTAGCCGCTGCAATGTTCTGTATCTCGGAGAAAGTCTCTTATGAAACAGCCCTGTGGTGGGCAATTACAACTGCTACTACGATTGGTTACGGGGATGTGATTCCTAAGACCGGAATTGGTCGGGCAGCCGCGATTGTCTTGATGCTCTTAGGAATTGGTTTTATTGGGATGCTTACCAGTACAATTACTGAGTTCTTTGCCAAAAAAGACGAACGGAAGATTTCCGCCCAGTTAGTCAAAATCCAACATGAAAATCGCCAACTAAAAGCTGAGTTAGACGAAATCAAGCGTTTGATTCAGAAAAATAAACGTTAGCAAATAACCTCCATTCAAGGATTTATCCAAGAATGGAGGTTATTTTTAATTTATTTGTTGATTTAACGAAATCATCTCTAGTAAGCTTTGTGCAGTGATCGCTCCTTCATTACCCGCTTTGAGTCCCGCTCGTTGCATTGCCTGTTCAATGTTATCGGTAGTAAGGATGCCAAATGTAATTGGAATATTGCTCGTTAAGTTAAGATTCATTACGCCGCTAGCAACATTTTGACAAATTAAATCGTAGTGATCTGTTTCACCTTTGATAACAGCGCCTAACGTCAAAATGCCGTCATATTTCTTTTTTGCCAATAATTGTTTCGTCATAAACGGAATTTCAAATGCTCCCGGCACATGGTATACATCAACGTTTTCAAGGTCAAATTTAGCTAACATTTCGGTAGCTCCCTGCACTAATTGTTTAGTGACAGTTTCGTTAAAATCAGCAACAACAATCCCGATTTTTGCACTCTGAACATTAAATTTCCCAGTAAATTCTTTCATGATTAAGCCTCCAGATTCAGTAAATGATGAAATTTATTTTTCTTTGTGATCAAATAATTCTCGTCGTAGTTATTAGGTGCGATTTCTAATGGTATCCGTTCATTGATTTCAATATCGCCAAGTTGTAATTGCGCAATTTTATCGGGATTATTAGTAAGTAGGTTAATCTTGGTTATCCCTAATTGATGTAAAATCGTAACTGCTTGGTCATACTGCCGTTCATCAGGCGCAAAACCTAATTTTTCATTGGCCTCGACAGTATCATAGCCGTGTTCTTGCAAATGATAGGCCCGCAGCTTGTTTGCTAAACCAATTCCACGGCCTTCTTGACGCAAATAAATAATAATCCCGCTGCCGTTTTTCTCAATTCGGCGCATTGATTCATGAAGTTGAGGACCACAATCACAGCGAAGGGAACCAAGAACATCGCCAGTAAAGCATTCTGAATGCAAGCGAACCATTACAGGAGTAGTTGGATCAATATCTCCCTTTATCAGCGCTAAATTATTGCCATCAAACCACCGTAAGCGAAAGTCACCATACTGAGACGGGAGATGCACCTCTTCTACTGGTTTGCTCGCTAAACTTTGCCGGTATTCCTGAAGTTCTTTGATCGTAATGAGGGGTAAGCCAAATTCGGCTGCTTTCTCATGAAGTTCAACTGATCGCGCCATTTCACCATTGTCTTTTAAAATCTCACAGATATAAGCGACTGGTTCCACTCCAGCCAAGCGCGCAAGGTCAACAGCAGCTTCAGTATGTCCATTTCGTTCTAATACTCCATTTTTCTTTGCAACTAAAGGAAAGATATGACCTGGCTTGTAGAAGTCTTCGTTTTTAGCAGTCGGTGCGGCAAGATGAGTAATAGTGCGCCAACGATCAAAGGCTGAAATTCCCGTTGTTGTCGAATGATGGTCAACGCTGATCGTAAAAGCCGTACCAAAAGGATCTGAATTATCAGCAGTCATCTGAGGTAATTTCAATCGTTCAGCTACTTCCGGTGCCATGGGAACACACATCAATCCACGGGCATACTTAGTCATGAAATTAACCTTTTCGGGAGTAGCTTCACTAGCAAGCCCCACCAAATCGCCTTCTGCTTCGCGGTCTGCATCATCCATGACAATTGCTAAACCACCTTCTTGCAAATGCTTAATCGTTGCTTGAATTTTCTTTACATCCATTATTTTCGGCCTCCTAGTAAATTTGCGACTACATATTTGCCTAAAATATCGGTTTCTAGATTAACTTCATCCCCTACTTTAAGCGTATCTAAGTTAGTCACGAGTTGAGTGTGCGGAATCAGCCCAACCGTAAACCAGTCGGCACCAGTTTCCATCACTGTTAGACTCACGCCATTAATTGTGACACTTCCTTGCGCTACCAATTGACCATGCAGGCGTTGTGGCAGACTAAATTGCACTTCAATAGCATTTTCATTGACAGTCCGCTTTAAAACTCGTGATAGTTCGTCAACATGCCCCGTTACAATATGACCTTCTAGCCGTGCGCCAACTTGCAATGAACGTTCAAGATTTACAAGGGACCCTTTTTCCAAGTTTTTGAACGTTGTCTTTTCAAAGGTTTGCGGCATTAATGTCGTCGTAAATTGATTATTATTGATTTCTACGACCGTTAAACATGTCCCATTTACCGCAATTGAATCGCCAAGTTGCACGGTAGTTAAAAAATCATCACTATGAGGTTCAACCACCAATTCAATCGTTTCGCCATCCTGGGTAACTTTTACTATTCGTCCCGTTTCCGCAACTAAACCACTAAACATTTTCAATCTTCCTTTCCGCAATCCTAATATTATTTTCTAAGATTTTAATTTCCTGATGGGTAAAATTCATTGGGCAAGCTAGTTCCATGCCGCTAACACCTTTTTTGCCAAGCATGTGGGGAGCTACGTATGTAATAAGCTCTTCAAATAAGCCCTCCTGTAAAAATGCTTGATGAACTGTCGGGCCACCTTCTACATAAACAGATTGAATTTCTTGTCGACCAAGTTCATGTAAAATATCAGCAATTGACCACGTTTGTCGGTAAAATACCCGCACATTTTTAGCAAACTGGCCTTGCATAGTGCCATTTTCCGTAAAAATCCAAGTAGGTGCTTCCCCATCAGTCAACAAGTGTAAGTTCGGACTATCTTTTAAGCGTCCCCGGCGGTCAAGAACAATTCTTACAGGTGGAAATTCTGTAGGAGCAGTCGTTAATAAAGATGGATTATCAATAATTGCTGTCTGATTCCCAATCAAAATCCCTTGAAAATTACCACGCTCGATATGAACAACTCTTGCCACAGCAGAATTAGTAATCGCCATTCGTTGACCTTTTTCTGCGGCCACGCGATAGTCAAGACTTACTGCTTGTTTTAACGTTACCCATGGTCGTCGGTACCGATAGAAGAAATCGTAATGCGGATTTAAGGCCTGGGCTGCCTCTTTAAGGACGCCCGTTTTGACAATAATATTTTGCTGTTGAAGCGTAGCAATCCCTTTCCCGGTGACAAGCTTGTGCGGGTCTGTTTCCGCAATCACAACCCTCCTGATACCCGCGTCAATAATCGCCTGACTACATGGTGGTTGTTTCCCATAGTGATTGCAGGGTTCCAACGTGACATAAAGAGTTGCTCCCTGTAACTGTTTCGGCGTAAGTTTACCTATTGCATCCCGTTCAGCGTGAATCCCACCATATTCGTGAGTATGACCTCGCGCTAAAACTTGACCATTTTTCACAACAACTGCCCCAACGCGAGGATTTTTCCAGGTTTCATTGCCAGCCTTTGTTGCTTCAGAGATTGCCATTTGCATGAAATGAACATCTTCCACTCTAACCATCCTTTCCAAAATAAAAACGCCCTAAGATTTTCTCTTGGGACGTTAAATAGTTAACTTAAAAAAACAGCTCGGCAAAAATAAAACCGGATAACATCACTGCTATCCGGGGCTTTACGTTTAAACTGATTGTGTCATTTTTAGTTTTCTTCTCCCATCCAGACTATACTGTCGGTACCAGATTTTCACTGGTTCAACCGTTAACATAAATGCTAACGGGTCACGGACTCCAAGCGTACTTGTTACCGTCGGTTGGGAATCTCACCCTGCCCCGAAGAAAATTAGATTGTTAAATTTACATATAGTGTAACTCTTCACATTCTTTTTGTAAACAACAAATTTATTTCTGTGAGAAACTTTGCAGGGTATCCATGATCAATTGGATGAATTTCTCACGGTCAATATCAAGGAGGACTTCAGTATTTTGGGGCTTGCCAGTTAACTGATAGTAATCACAAACCGTCTCTCCCCGTGTAAGATCGCCCTGAGTTTCAACATCCACATTCATTTTGTCAGTACCAAACATAGTGGGATCGATCAACCAAGCAATCGTACATGGGTCGTGCAATGGTGCACCTTTAAAGCCCCACTTTGGATTCTCATGGTACTGTTCAAAGAAGTTTAGGAGACCGTGGAAGGCTTGAGCGACAGGATTATCGATCTGCCCAATTTGCTCAATCTCATCTTTCATAATCTGAGCTTTATGGGTCACGTTCAACGGTGCCATTACCAGTGGCAGGCCAAAGTTAATTACAATTTTAGCCGCTTCTGGATCAACAAAAATATTAAATTCAACTGATGGTCGCCAATTGCCAAGTCCCATTGCCCCACCCATGAAGACAATTTGATCAATCTTTTCTTTTGCCAAGTCGGGATAGACCCGCAAGAATAAGGCCGCATTTGTCATTGGACCGGTAACTATTAATGTAACCTTTTCATCACTTTCACGAAGAGTTTTAGCAATCAACTCAATAGCAGGAATTGGTTGAACTTTGAAATCGGGATCAGGAAGGTCCGCACCATCCAAACCCGTCTCCCCATGAACTTCCGGTGCAGTTTCAAGCGGCTCGACCAGCGGAGTTTGATTTCCCTGGGCAACTGGAATATCTTCTCGATGGAGTAAGGTTAACATCCGCATTGCATTATTTAAAGTTTTGTCTGGTGTTTGATTACCGGCAGAAGTTGTTACGGCAAGGACATCAATCTTCGGTGACGCAACAGCCATCGTTAACGCCAATGCATCATCATGTCCGGGATCGCAGTCAAGGATTATCTTTTTGGTCATTTGTTATCGGCATCCTTTCTTTGTAAATCATTAGTATAGCGGTTACATTAATTATAATACCTAATCCTGATAAAACAATTTCACATATAGTTTGAAAATTTAATAATGGTACAAGAATAAAACTTATAAAGCCAAACGTATATACAACTAATGTAAAAACTGTAAAAAATTTATAAAATCTATGCTTACCTACATACATCCATAATGTCCATAAATATAAAGCTATACAGTATATACTCCTATTAATTAATTCTTTATTATCCACTCTCTCAATATCCGCATTAAGAATACTAGAAAGAATAAACAAAACTACGGATACACAGATGAAAACAACCATTCTCTTATTAAGCTTTTGCACCATAGTTATCCTTCCTTTTGAACTAGAAGTACACTCCTACAATTGTGCCAGTTAAAACAGAAGCAAGGGTAGCACCAAGTAATAATTTCATTGAAAATTTTGCCACATAACTTCCTTGCTTTTTACTGATTGCTTTAATTGAACCAGTTACAATACCTACTGTTCCAAAGTTTGCAAATGATACTAAGTAAGCTGAAATAATTGCATTTCCCTTAACAGTAAGTCCAGAAGCCATCTGCTGTAAATTCCCCATTGCAACAAATTCATTAGTAATTAACTTAGTTGCCATCAAACTACCCACTTTAACGATATCTTGATTAGGTACACCCATTAACCAAGCAATTGGTGCAAAAATATAGCCAATTAACGTTGTAAACGAGATATGAATTAATGCAACAAAAGTACTATTTAAAAATGTAACCAAGGCAACAAAACCAATTAACATTGCTGCAACAGAAATTGCTAATTTAAAACCATCAGTAATGTAGTTTCCAAGAACCTCAAAGAATGCTTCACGTGGTCCATGCTCAATTTTTACCAATTCATCATTAGGATCCACATCATATGGATTAATAATACAGGAAATAATTAAGGCAGAAAGAATATTTAAGAATACAGCAACAACAACGAACTTTCCTGGAATCATTTTCATATATGATGCTAGCATAGCCGCTGAAACTGCACTCATTGCAGATGCACAGATAGTATATAAACGTTGTGAATTCAACTTAGGAATTTGCTCTTTAATAGTCAAGTACACTTCAGGTTGACCAAGAATGGCAGTTGAAACTGCAAAGTAACTTTCCAATTCTCCCATATGTCCTATTTTATTTAAGGCCCATCCTGTCCACTTAATAATTAACGGCAAAATTTTTAAATAATTAAGAATTCCTACTAAAGCTGAAATGAATACAATTGGCATTAAAACATTTAGGAAAAATACACTTCCACCAGGTTTAAATGCAAAACCGCCAAATACAAAATCAACTCCTCCAGCAGCTTGTTTCATTAACCAATTAAAGAACCCAGAAATTGCTGATAAAGTTTTAATTCCCCCGGACGTATGAAGGCATAAAAACGATATTACTATTTGTAATGCAAAAAGAATTCCCATCCGTTTATACTTAATATTTTTTTCTATCACTGCTTACTAGCCAGCCTACTATAAATATAAATAACAGCCCAGTAATTAAAAATACAAAGTTCATAATATCTCACCCCACATGAACCACTTAACCAAAGTTTTCTAATAACTCAGAAACATTTTCCTTTGTTAGTTTTACTGGAGTATTTCCTGCAAATCGTTCATTTACTATTTCTTCTGCATCTTTTACTAATTCATCATTACCAATCCCATAATCCGCAAAAGAATGTAATCCAATAACATTATCGCGAAAATTTTTATAAGCTTTTACAGTGATTTCTCCAATCTTTTCAGGGGATTCATCACCATTAAAATCGACTCCTAAAATTTTACCGATCTCTTTAACCTTCTGTGGATAAATTGGAGCTACAAGTTTAAGAACTGCTGGCAATGCATATGCAACAGCTTCACCATGAACCAAATGATACTTTGAACCTAAAATATGAGCTTCAGAGTGCGCAACAATTGTTCCAGATTGGTTTAAAATCCACCCTGCTAAACAAGCTGCTACCATAACTCGCTGACGTGCTTCAATATTCTTACC
Source organism: Lactobacillaceae bacterium (assembly GCA_011958095.1). Classification (GTDB taxonomy): domain Bacteria; phylum Bacillota; class Bacilli; order Lactobacillales; family Lactobacillaceae; genus Limosilactobacillus. Next base: position 11,779 of record BLMQ01000021.1, read on the forward strand.
GTTTTTTACAGCTTCTGGAAGATAGTTATACAGAAGATACATAACTTTCTCAGAAATAGCATCTGCAACAGGACTGCTTAATAATGATAAGTACCCTTCTGCAGCATGAGAAAATGCATCTAATCCACTTGCTATTGTTTGTCGTTTGGGAAGACTAACAGTTAATTCTGGTATCAATAAAGCATAATCACTTAGCATCTTATCTGAAAGAATCGCATTCTTCTCCTCAGTCTCTTTATCAGTTACAACTAATGCATTTGACATCTCGCTTCCAGTTCCCGCAGTAGTTGGAATACTAATAAGAGTTTTTAGATCATGAATTAAGGATTCGTCCTTAACATAGTCTCCAATTTTTCCGCCACCACTTGCAACTATGTTAATTCCCTTCGCACTATCAAGAGAACTTCCACCACCAATAGCAATTACAGAATCTGCATCAAATTCTTTCATTGATTTTGCTCCTTCATTAATAATTTCTGCTGGTGGATCAGGTACTATATCTGCATATACTTTATAACTAATTTTCTTTTGTTCTAAAGTCTCAAGTAATTCTTTTACTTCCGGAACTTCCAAAAGAAATTTATCCAATACAATAAATGGTCTACTTAAATCTTCTTTATTTAATAATTCTAAAATAGAATTAGTTAGACTATGATCAACTACAACTTTTACTGGCTGTTGCATCCTAATTTTCATAAATATCGCACCCTTTATAAATTAAATAACTTTTTAAATTTTCTACTTAAATATTGAATCGTAGGTCCCGTTGTACAAACTGTAATCAATGTAATAACACCAAATTTTCCGCCAAGTAGTATTCCAATAAAAATAAGAACCACATCAAAAGTTATTTTGCTTCTTCTCAGACTCCAACCTGTATGGTCCCGCAAAGTAAGCATAAAACCGCTAAAAGGATCAACACCAATATCAGCACAAATAAATAAACTAATTCCAATATAATAAAGAGAAATTCCTATTATCCCACCAAATATTCTCATTAATTGAGTATTTGCTGGAAATAAACTTAAATACAGGTGAGAACCAACAAATACAAAGAACCCATATGGAATCAAATACATTAAAGAACCGATATTAGCATAATGACGGCCGATGAGAAAAAGTAAGATAAGTAATCCAATATTAATAAAATTTGATACCATCCCTAAATTAATTTTAGGAACTCCAAATGTTACGCGAATACCATCATAAATAATGCCAACAGGGTCATTACCTAAGTTTGTATTATTATTAAAAGCCACTCCAATACATACAAGAAATATACCTATCATTGCTAGAATGATTTTTTTGATAGTAAACCGCTCTTGTAATTGCATAATGACTTATAGCCCGAGTTCAGCAGCTGCTTTATCTGCTTCCTCACAAAAAGCCTTAACTTTAGGTATATCTTTTTCCATATTTCCATGATCGTATTTAATACTTGTTTTAGTTAAAGAATCCACTCCATAAGGCCGTATTTTTTTGATTGCTTCAGCGACATTATCTGGTCCCAAACCTCCTGCTTCAACAACCTTTGCATTTACTTCTTTAACAATTTGTGCATCAATATTCCAATCATGAGTTTCACCAGATGCACCTATTCCAGTATCTGCTGCTAATCCTGAATCCAATAAAATGTAGTCAACAAAAGGATCTACTTTTTTTGCACGTTCGATAGCTGACTTATTATCAACAAGAACTGCCTGCATAAGTTCTGTTTCTGGTGCTAATTCTTTAAGCCGCTTTGCAAAATCTTCATCCGCTGTATATTCATCTCCTGCAATGTGAAGAATTTCAGGTTGGAGACGATGAGCTAAATCTAGCATTTCTTCCGGATCATTTGTTAGCATTATCAGTACCATTTTCACGCCACGTTTAAGACATTCTTCGTGAATTTGATCAACACGATACAATGGAACACGATGAGCCGGTACACCGCCTTTCTGCATGGGAACCAATCCAATATTATCTGCTCCTGCTTCCATTGTCTTAATAGCTTCGTCTAATTGAATAATTGAATATAATTGCTTTATCATGATTATTTCCTCCTAATAATTTAATGCTTTCACTGCCTCTAATTTTTCTTCAACCTGTTGCGGTGTAATATCTGGGACTGATTTTTCACTTTCCAATGCAATACTTGCAGCTGCCTGTGTATTAAGACAAATTTCTTTCAAATCATTTATTCCTTGATATCTACACCATGCAATTGTTGCAGTACTACAATCACCAGCACCATTTGCATTTACTATATTGGTAGTCAAAGTACCAACATGAACCATGCCTTCTTCATTTGCTGCAAGAATGCCATTAGATCCTAAAGAAATAAAAACATTTTTAACACCTAACTGAATTAATTTTCTTGCTGCTAATTCAATATCAGAATCATCTTTAATCTTTATTCCTGTTAGAAGTTCTGCTTCTATTTTATTAGGTTTTAACGTATCAATTTTCGAAAGAATTGGCTTGATTCGCTCTGCTTTACTTACCGAAACTGGATCAACAAAAATAGGAACTTGGAGATTATCCCCTAACCATTTAATAGCTTCTGTAGATAAATTAGCGTCAATCATAACTAGCTCAGCGTTATTCATAAAGTTAAGTCGAGAATTTAAGAATTCGGGTGTGATATTTTCACAAATCTTCATATCATTTATTCCGACTAGCATATCTCCAGTTTCATCTGTTATATACAAGTATCCCGAAGACCTTTGCCCTTTTTCTTCCATTGCATAGTCTAAATTAATATTATTTTTGTCACATTCTTGTTTCATAACAGCTCCGTTCATATCATCACCATAAACAGTAATTAAATAAGTAGGAACATGTAGATGTGCAAGATTCTGTGCAATATTTTGTCCAACCCCTCCAACTGCTAAACCAATCTGGCCGATGTTTGAATCACGTGGAATGATTTTTTTATTTGGCATTCCAAATATATCCATATTCATACCACCAACGACAACAACATAAGGTTTTTTCATTTTGTTCACCCTCTCGCTTTAAACTTACGTTTAATTCATTAAACTTTTGACACTTTTAAAATAACATCATATGAAAGCGTTGTCAATAATGTACAAAAAAAAGACCAGTAGATTATACTACTGACCTTTTTTGCAAAACTATCCTTTTGCTATTTGGTTAATAAGCTCTCGTACCCTATTGCTTACGCTTTCGGTTGACTGCATAGTTAATTCACCAACTTTTACTATAAAATCTGCGCTTTTTTCAGTTGGAGTATTTCGTAATTTAGTATATGCTACTGCTGCCGCCATAGATGCACCAATTCCATTAGTATTTTGAACTTTAATATCTTTAGAATATAATTTTGTCTTTTGAAATTCATCTGTTATTGCAAACAATCCTAAATCATCAATGTATAAATAAATATTAGCATTGAACAACTTCCGTAACTTTTTTGCACATTCTTTTGCTTCCTCTAGACTTGCTATTTGTTGCTTAGTAATTATCGATGCTTCAATTCCATTTATAACTAAAGAATTTAAATTAACATTCTTCTGCAATAAATTAGTTGCTTTATTTACCGAAACAGCTTTTGCAATCATCGGTACTTTTACATTGTCATAAAGCCATTTAATAGTATTTGAAGGAATATTTGAATCAAAAATAACAAAATTACTTGCATTTATTCCTGGTAATCGGGATTTTAAGAATTCGGGTGTAATATAACGATTTATGTCCATATCGTCAACCCCAATAAGACGATCACCAGTTTGGTCATTTATGTATATGTAATTAGAGGTTTCCTCATTCATAATTTGTTTTGCATATGAAATGTTTATTTCTCGCTTTGCAGAATCCTGTTTGAAAATTTCACCATTAGTATCATTCCCAAATACTGTAATTAAATTTGTATTTATTCCCAGTTCTGTTAAATTAGCGGCTATATTTCGTCCAATTCCTCCTAATTGGATTTTTACATGGCCAGAATTAGAACTCTTTAATACAACGTCTCTTTCACGAATAATGCCATAAATATCCATATTTACTGCACCAATTACAGTTACATATTCTTTTCTCGGTAAAACATAACCTTTTCCACTTATTAACCCTTCTTTAATCAATCGTGAAATATGAGAAGCAACTCCCGGCCTTGTAATCCCCAAAATATTAGCTAATTCTTTCTGTGTAATCATTGGGTTTTGCTGAATTAAGTCTAATATCTGTTGTTCACGTTCAGTTGGCATTATTTATTTGTCAGTTCTTTCTTTTTTAAATTTATGAGTTTTTCAATCTTATTTAACTCTTTTAAATTAGCTCTTGAAATTGCTACTTTTATTGCAGCATTTATTTGCTCTTGTTCAATTTCTTTAGTTTGTTTTTCAATAATCTCTAACAATCTACTCGCTCCTTAATACTTTAAATTATAAGTAATTATTTAAAGTAAATTCAATCAATACTTTTTTATTTATTTAAACTATTGTAATATGTTAATAAACAATTGTTTAAAGGGTGATTTAAATGAATAAACTAGTTATTGCTACTAATAATGTAGGCAAGGTAAAAGAATACGAAACTTTTCTCACTCCTCTTGGTTTTGAAATAGCTACTTTAAAAGATTTTCCACCAATTAAAATTGAAGAAAACGGAACTACATTTGAAGAAAATGCAACTATTAAAGCAAGCACTGTTATGATGGAGTTAGGTCTACCAGTACTAGCAGATGATTCTGGTTTAGTTGTTGATGCTCTCAATGGCGAACCAGGCATTCATTCTGCTAGATATGCAGGTGATCATGATGACCTTGCTAATCGTAAAAAACTTTTAACCAAACTTCAAAATATTCCTTATGAAAAACGTACTGCGCATTTTCACACAACAATAGTAGCAATCAAACCAAATGGACAAAAATTAATTGCTAATGGCAGGGTTAATGGACATATTCTTAATACTGAAAGAGGATCTAATGGATTTGGCTACGATCCTCTATTTTACGTTGATGCTCTAGGCTGCTCAATGGCTGAATTGTCCCCTAATCAAAAAAATAAAATTAGTCATCGGGGCAACGCTCTCAAATCATTTATAAAGAACTTTGATAAATGGTGGTATTCAAAATAGTTTTATAATAAGGACTTCTTTTTATTACTGACTGTAACAAGAGAAAAGTCCTTATTATATTTTAAACTATCCATAATAAAAGGACCACCTAATCGTGATCCTTTTCAATATAAGTTATAATTTTACGCTTTCTTTACTAAATAGATTGGTAAAGCAATAGCGCCAGCTAAAAGGGCTAAAATAGTAAACTTCTTCTTTGAATGCTTCTTAGGTTGTGTAGTTTTGTTTTCAGTTTTATTTTTCTTCATAAGAATCTACTCCTTTGTTCAAAAACCTATCACTACCTACACTCTTATTTTAGCCCCATTTTGCCTTTACGTAAAAATATATGGGCCAGGTAATTAAAGCAATTATAAATAACCAAACAATTATCTTTTGAAATAGGTTAAGTTTCCAAATATGTTTCATAAGTTCACCTTATTTCTTTTTAAGCCAGCTAAATATCCCATGGCGGTGTGCTTGCTTTTCTTGTGCCTCCGTTAACCGGGTAAGCAATTCAGTCACCTTTGCATCAGTATTTACCTTTTGAGCGTCACGAGCTACCTCACTGCTATTGTACTTTTGCTGAAGGGTATCACTGTTAAGCCACCGATCAAAATTAGCAACATCGACAATAAAACCGGTACTAGTATATTGATAACTAATCCGATACTTTCGCGGCAGATATTGGAAGTACCGTTCCATCATCATTGAACCATTATTTCGCGCCGTACTATCTGAAACCTTATTAAAAAGCTGCTTATTAATTTGCGCTTTTAACTGACCATCCTGCTGAATAAACGTTAGATCAGCACCCACTTCTGCCTGGTTAATCAGCATTGTCCAATCATTCCGACCGACAAAGAGTGAATAGTCATAATTATCGTCAAAGTAGTCTTTAACAAGCTCAAACATCCCAAATTGGTCCATCGCTTGTTTCAAGACATATTTGATGGGATAAAGGTAATCCTTCTCAATCTTTTGTTCTGTTTCTGGCGACACATCATTGAAGAATTTTGCAAGTTCAACTTGGCAATAACGATAAAGCTGATCATTAGCGCGCTCAAGCAGGTCATTTAATTTAGCTTCACGTTCATCCTCATCTCCGGCAAAAGTTGATTCAAAGCTAAGGTACCATAAACGACGCATAATTTCCGGTTTAAGGGAAAATTGCGATTTACTATCACCCTCACGACGATTCATCGTAAAAATAAATGATGGGAGGGGCTGAGTTAAACTACGATTGTTGGTAATCTCTTTAATAAAGCGATCAAAATATGGCCGCGTCGTTAAGTCAGGGCTAATATCATCAATCATCATTGGATTAACGGGCCCAGCACTATACATATAATCGCTTAAAACCGTTGTAATAGTCATATTGATATTGGACTTTCCTAATGCATAATTTTTAGCATCAAAAACGCCACCATCAAGGAAATTGCCACTCCCCGTTAGTTTGGCTGCTAGCCGCTTTCCCAACGTCGACTTTCCTGTTCGTCCTTGACCAATCAAGGCTACTCCGAGGGGAACATCTTCGCGCGATTTACTACTTGGTGATAATTCATACATATTCCGGATTTTCCATAGCCAGGGCGCTTCAAATAGGAAACACATGAAGTCACAAGCCTGCCATCCCTCGCCAACTTCTTTGTAATTATCGTACTCATGCGCAATATCGCTAAATAGTTGCAGCTGTTCACGGAGACGGTCACCCGTTAAATTCGATGTTATTAATTCTGACTTTACATGATCACCAACGCGGGGCGCTTCAAATAACTGACCATTGTTATAAAATAAGACCGGCTTAGGGTAGAGATCTTCTTCACGGGTGATCTTTCCTGAGTTATCATCGTTTCGAGACACATGTTTAACTACTTGAGTAAGGCTGTAGAGTTCTTTCCCGATATTTTCAAGGCTGCGTTTCTTATAGCCAGCATTACCAAAGAGCTTGACAGTTTGGGCAACACTCAACTTTTCTTGGGCTGATAGTTTCTTTAATTCCTCGTCAGAACTATACCGGTCCTTATATTCTTTTACTTCTTCCGCTGGGATAATTACCGCATCTTGCTCACCGGTATCCTTGTTTTTCACCATATTCACCGTATCGGTATAGACATTAACCTGAAGTTGCTCTTTATTTTTCGCCTTAATGAACCCGGCCATTTTCTTTGCGTCCAGATAGGTAGTCGCATGGCGAAGGTTATCATTGAACATCTGGACATGGCATTGATAAAGCGGATCCGTCTGCGTTCCATAGTCACTGTCGAGCTGTTCTAAATTATGATGAATTGCTGCTTCAGTTAAATTCATTGAACCGGCAAATGAGAGATACCGGTCGTCACTTGTCATTAAGTACATTTTGGTATGAATTAATTCTTGCTTTGTGAATAAAAGTCGCAAGCTACCATCTAAAATTCGCTTCGTAAATTCACTATCAGGGTGTTCATAACCATAATTGACAAATTCAGTCCGGTCATTTAACTGCCTCATCCGTTTGCCAATTGATTCTTTCCCATTGTCGCTCAATCCGAGGATTAAAGTGACCTTATCATAACGCGGTAATAGTTGCTCCTCAATAAACTTAATTGAAGAAACAAATGAAACGCCCCTAAATTCAGTCGGCTTTTCAAGATGTTCACCCGCAAATTTCCAAAAGTCAGCATCAGAAATTAATTTTTGTTTAGTGTAATCCAAGATATCTAACATGTGACTCGCCTCCTTTTTTTGATTAATATACTCAATATATCATAAGAACTTTATTTTTCAGAATTCATATACAAATAGTTTAATCGTCGTACACCTTCATTTGCATCAGCACGATAAAAATACTCGACTTTATTATCAAATTCTGGATGTTGCTTTAAATAATTAGTCAGTGAATGAGGAACCGATCCTAGCAGAACAAAAACATAGTCTGCCGCCTGAATCTTCTTATAAATTAATGGGAGAGACTCTTCATACGCATCCATTACTGATAAGTTAACATACTTACGTAATTGTGTAACCATAAAGTCAATTTTCTTGTTGCCAATTAACAATAAATTCTTGGAATAAAGCCATGCAATTTTATCAGGATTAATAATTGTAACCTTTTCTTTAACTGGTTTTCTTTCTGAATTGGCTGTTTTACAGTTGATTACTTTGGGAGCTCTAACAGTGTTTCCAATGATTTTACCCATAAAAACCTTCGGAACTGGCTGCGCCGACTTTTTCGATTCTTTAGGTCGCTCACTTAATAATTTACTTAATTTTATCGTTCCCTTAGTTGCTACGAGGCGGTTAGGTTGAAATGAACCATAGTCGCTTAAATAACGAAATAGTTTATTTACCCAGGGTAACGTATTTACCAATTGATAGTGTGTTCCGCCTACTCGTTGTGCTTTAATTGCAACCCCATCTTGTAAATCTTCTGCCATTCGTTTAGTAATTGAATTATCTTGAAGTGGTTTGAGTCCTTGTCCATCCTGATCCCCAATATAAGCCTGGCCATCCTTCTCATAATAGTAACCATATATAAACGGTGAATCATGTTTTACAGTTGCCTCCTTAAACGTCATAATCACGCGTTCAAGAAGTGGTGCCAGCTGAGCATACTGCTGAACTGTTTTTTCATTCAACTGGTCAAACATAATATGAAAAGCATTGCTGAGCCGATCACCATTTACATACCGATTACGCATTCGTTCGTTTTCCAACCCAAAGTCCCGCAATTTTTGGCGAAATTCTTGCTTATCTCTTCTTGAAGCTTCAAATTGTTCTTGGTAGCTTTTTTGCAACTTTTTTAGTTGGCTCGCTAACTGATTGCATTGACGCTTTACTTTATTATATTGCTTAGCCTTTGTCTTAAATGTAGATAGCTGTATTTCGACAATATTTAGAACTTGAAGGAGCAAAATTTGGAAGCTAATCACCTCTTGGTATTCACTTTGCAGTTGAAACCGCGCTGATCTGCCAGCAAAAGGATCTATTTCTAGTAAATCAAATGTTTTTAGCCAACTTGAAATTTCCAAATACTCGGCCATTAATTTAGTGGCTGCTTGATTATTATGAAGTTGACTATCCTTAATTGATTTTTCCTGGTCTCGTAACTGTTGACGAAGAATTCGATTGTCATTTTTTAATTGTCGTATCAGCTGTTTATTTTGCTGCTCTGCTTGTTTATTTTTGGCAATTAGGCGCTGACGTTCTTGCTCAAGTTTATTGATTTGCTGGCGTAACTTTTGAATTTCTTTATTAGGATGGTTTGGTTTGATAGCTTTTTTCGGAGATGTAGCTGTCCTTTGTCGCTTTTCATACTTTTTAATTAATTCTTGCTTTCGTGTCTTATTATTTTTTGAATGTTCCATCGATTGCTTCTTTGCTTGGTTAATCATCGCTTTATTCATGAAAACATTCATCCGAATTCCCCGTGACATTCCGTGCCTCCCATTGATTATTTCTGTGCATATTTAGTACCAATTTCATTATATCAAACAAACGTTCGGTAAAAAAGTACAAAATAAAAGAACCACCTACAAGTGATTCTTCGGAAAAAATTAGTTCTTCTTTGCTAGCTTATATAGCAAGTACATTGGCCAAATTAAGGCCCCTGCGACAAGCGTTAATAAAACAATCTTTTGGTTCTTTGATAAGTTATGACATGGACACTTCATATCTAATCGCCCCTTTGCATAAGTTAGTTTAATTATAACGCATTTGGGTGATAATGTAAGGAAGCGATTTCAGGTTTAAAGAAGATTTAGTATCCTAAAACATATTACCATCAATTTTATATGTCATATAATGTTCTTTTACTTCTACTCCAACTTGATACTGAATCATTAAATTAGTTAACATCTCGCCATTAACCAGTGTAATATTTAAATCCTTTGCTGCGTTGATTGCACCTTGAGTAAATGTAGAAGTTGTAATAAATACACCTCTATCTGCATGCTTTAGCTTAATTGAACCACTAAATGCTGTAATTTCTGGCATTTGAACTGAATTATCTGGCACATATCTTTTTACTTGAAGATAAACTTTTTGCAAACCTAGTGGGTCTTGATTAATAATTCCATCAATTCCATGATCATTTGATTTCTGTGTTACTAAGGCTTGCCCTTCATCACCCTTGTACCCCATTACAGATAACAACTGAACCATTAAATTTTCAAATTTATATGGATTCATCTTTACCAAGTGATTTAATAGTTCATCCTGCGTTTTTTCGTTTTGCTGATTAAACCATTCCTTAACTTGACTTTCAGCTAAATCTTTATTTTCTCGCTTCTGTCTATTTTTCTTTTGGTTACTTTTTTCTTGTTTGTATTTCTTATAAGCTGGCTCATTATGGATCAAAGTTCTCGTTATATTAATTCCATATTCTTTACTAAGTTCTTGCCCGCGACTAGTCGGGAGATAAAGGCCTCTCTTGGGTCGGTCTAATAAACCTGAAATTGCTAAATCACTTAAAGCAAAACTAACCCGATTACGCATGACCAAATCGTGACTCTTTTGTGGATAACGCATTTGCAACATGTTTTGCGGTAAATTAGCTTCTTCTAAAGTTCTTTGTATCAATTCACTGCTTTGCCAATTCTGCCTTTCAGCGGCAACTTTTAAAATAATTCCTAAAAATGCATCCCAAGTCGGAGTACCATCCGCTTGATGTTTTAACGTTGTATAGTCAATCATTTTCAACTCCTAAATTTCACTTCAAATCAAAATAATAGTCATCTAAAGCATACGTATTAACTGGCGTAATATGTAATTGATATTTTTCAACCAATTCAGCTAGTGTCTGCCCATCAATTAATGTTACAGTATTATTTCCTTGAGTTGCCTTTTTTCGAGCACGATCTGTGAAATAATTAGTTGTGATAAATATCCCATATTCAGCATTAAAACTATCCATTACTCCTTTAAACTTATCGATTTCAGGTTCAGATACTGCTCCTTTTGTGTACCTTTTACATTGAATTGCTACCCGACTAGTTCTGAATTCATCAGATGTAAAATATCCAAAGCCATCGATCCCATGGTCACCGGAACGAACAATCCCACGATCCTTATCAATTACAACACCCATTTTTGAAATCAATAAGCGCGAAAAGCTTTCAAATTTACTAGGATCAAACTTCATTAATTGAGTAATCAATTGGTTTTTCCAGTTTAAATCTTTAGTATCCTCTTGGTCTTCTGGTCCTGTTGATTCGTCTCCGCTTTCTTCACTTACTTTATTTTTGTTACGTTCAGCGCGTTCCTTATTTTTCTTATCCCAATAAGCACCAATTTCTTTTTTCTGTTCTAACGAAGGATAATTTGTTAAATCATTGTTCTCTCCGGCCTTAGTAAGAACAATATCCTGATTACGATGAGGCTCTTCTATATATTGAACGCTTCGTAAATTTCGAATGCTAAAATTAAAGTCAAATAAGAATGGTGAATAAGTGCCAGTTTTACCTTCTTTAGTTGAATAGACTTGGTCATAGGTTAATCCATCATATTCATTATCTGCAATTGCTTTTCGAATAGCTTTTCTGCTTGCTGACCCACCCAAATCTCTTAATGCCATAATAATTGCTTTTTTCTACTGATCTTCTCTTATATTCTGCCATAATTTCACCCATTAAATATATATTCTAAATACTTATTATATCGTAACTTTTTACCATCTTTTTCTCAGTATTATCAATAATTTTTATAAAAGTACGTATTAATGTTAAATGGGAGCAGCATAAGTTGGGGGAAATTTCAGAACGTATATTACGAAAGAATAGTGACTTACAAAGTTTACTTCCGTTAACTATTTCAGCTCAAGACGGTTTAGTTGATCAAACTATCTATTTCAATAAGCAAGTTGCTAGTAAACAGTTAAAAAACTATCTTTTACTTTATAATGGTGACTTTGCCTACAATAAGAGTTACTCGGTAGGTTATCCTTATGGTGCTATCAAACGTCTAGATAAGTATAAACAAGGTGTCTTATCAACCCTTTACATTGCTTTTAAACCAACTAATATTAATTCAGATTTTTTGCAGCACTATTATGATACAGATAAATGGTATAGAGAAATATATCGAAATGCAGCTGAAGGAGCTAGGAATCATGGGCTTCTAAATATTAGTGCTAATGATTTCTTCAATTCTAAATTAATAACTCCTAGCGATAACGATGAACAATTAAAAATCGCAAAAATCATTAATGTGTTCAATCGTCTTATCACCCTCCAGCAACGAAAATTGGAACAGTTAATGCAGCTTAAAAAGGCGATGTTACAACAATTATTTGTTGATAAAAATTGTAAACAACCAATTTTAAGGTTTAAAAACTTTAATGATAATTGGGAAGAGCGCAAATTAAGTGATATTGCAAATTATAGAAACGGAAAAGCTCATGAGCAATATATTGATATGAATGGAATCTATACTGTTGTAAATTCAAAATTCATTTCAACAAATGGTAAAGTAAAGAAATTTTCAAATAAGCCAATCGAACTCTTAAAAAAAGGTGAAATCGCTTTTGTTTTATCTGATGTACCGAACGGAAAAGCGCTAGCAAAGTCCTACTTGATAGATAGTGATAATAGGTACAGTTTAAATCAGAGAATTGCAGGAATTACTCCTAGTTCTGATATAAATAGCTATTTTCTATATATATTAATAAACAGGAATCGATACTTTTTGAAGTTCGATGATGGTGTAGGCCAAACAAACCTATCAAAAAAAGATATTGAAGAATTCAAAGAAAACTATCCATTATTTGATGAACAACAAAAAATAGCTAATCTTTTTTCAAAGATTCAAATACTTATCACCCTCCAACAAAACAAACTTACTCAACTAACTACCTTAAAAGAATATCTCTTACGAAAACTTTTTATCTAAAAATAGCGATATCAGTGTTAACTTCACTGGTACCGCTTTTTGTTTAGTTCAGTTGAGATAGATGATGGAGAACCTTATCATTATCTTTATTTTCGAGTTCCTCAATAATATGAATATAGGTTTCTTGGGTCGTTGTAGTGTTGGCGTGACCTAGTCTTTTCGCAACACTAGCAACTGATACCCCTTCGTAAAGCAATAATGAGGCATGGGTATGGCGTAAACCATGAACCGAAATAGTTGGTATATCTAATTTATAGCAATATTTTTCTAACAAGCCATTAACAGTCGAATTAAATACTCTTTTATTGTGTGGCACAAAAATTGGCCAGTCACTTTCTTTATTTCGAATAAGTGACTTGAATTGATTCATAAGGTGCCAATCGACCATGACAACGCGATTTGAAGATTCATTCTTAGTTTTTTGAAAATTACCAATTGGCGTTTTATAATTCCAAGATTTATTAACGATAATTTGTTGCCTTTCAAAATCAAAATCTTCTGGAGTTAAGGCTAACGCTTCCGCAAATCGTAAGCCAGTCTTTGATACTAATAAGATAAACCAATCCCAGTTTAATTCATCACCTAGATCAAGATGGCGGAGTAGTTTTTGTAATTCATAAAGATTCAAAAACTTATTCTTCTTATTGCTAGGATCAACTCCCTTTATAATTGCGCGTCGTGTAGGGTCATGTTCCAGTAATCCTTCGTCTAGTGCATCAACTAAGGCTGCTTTTAGATGATGATGAAAATCAAGAGTAGTTTGTTTTTCATGAGTAGCAGCATAGTTATTTAACAATTTTTGATATGATTGGCGAGTAAGTTCATTCATATGTAACTCTGGTGCAAGCTCTTTAATTTTTCGGTGCGTTAAATAGTATTTATCCAACGTTACTTTTCGAACTGCTTTTTCCTTATAAAGCTTAATCCAATCCATATAGTATTTATAAAATAACTTTGTGCTGTAGTGTTTCCGAGACATAATAAAACCTCCAATAAATAATCTAGTGTCAAAAACACAAATGTATTATTTATTGGAGATTACGCTTCATGCAATAAATTAGATAAAGAGCTTTTGAAGAAGATATTTTTTAATAACTTTATGATCCTTTATAGACTTTTGTTGTATCTCAATAAGAGTATCTAAATTACCTAAAAATCTAGCAATTTTATTTTGAACTGCTATAGATGGAAAATAAATAGGGTATACCTTAGTAAAATTTTTAATAACATGTGGAATGTTAGGTGTACGATATTTATTAAAAATAACATCCTGTTTACTTTTAAGTTGCTGATATACAAAAAAAGAATTTACCAGTTTAGGATTTAATCTTATAGCTTTCAAAGTTGAACCAAGACTCCCCTCAAAGCCATAATAAACACTTCCTGCTTTAGAACCATCCCATAGTATTAAAATATCACTTTTTAATGTATTGATTGGTTTGTCTATAAATAAAGGAACATTGCCATTTAATCTTTCTGCATCCAGATATTCTGTCTTCCCTGGTTTTGTATCATTAAGTTTAGTGTTTCCTTTAAACTCTTTAATAGTTAAATCAGATAATTTTTGCTTTAACCATTTAACCGAAGCTGAATTAAAGTATAATTCTGGGTTCTTATCCAAACTATTTGCCATACTTTTTGTAAGAAATGACCGTTTTAATTTAATCAATATTTCCAATTTTCGTTGCTGGAGAGTGATGAGGTGATTAAGTTTACTAAAAACTTCTCCAATTTTCTCTTGCTCATTATCATTAGGTACAGGAATAAGAAATTTTTTTAGATTAGTAGCAGAGATATTGGGTTGTGCAGCCCCTTCATCAACCATTTTTCTTTGCCGTTCTTCGATACTTGAATTTAGTATTTGAAATAAAAATAATGGTCTTAATTTTACTGGCCTAATACAAACCAAGGATGAAGCAATAGTAGCATTTGCACCGCTGTTAACAAGGCCATTTTTTCCAATAGTTCCTCTAAGACAATAAACGATATCGTTTATTTTTAACTTAGCACCGTTTAACTGATTAAATTTATCACTAGTGATGTGTTTACAATTGTGATAATCAATATGACCATTAATTAGATCACCAGCATTTATAAATGGGACGCCTTGTTCCACAATTTCTGATGGTTTAGGATAGTTAGGCCCTCTGTCACCGTTATAAAATTCAGCAATTTCCTCTAACTTACGCAGCTCCCATCCTTTATTAATCTTAGGTTGAGAAAATAATTATGAATAAATAGAAAAAATTATTTTCTTTAGCTTAGAAAAAATTCAACTAAAAAGAAAAAAGCACCTTGTGACAGATGCTTTTCAATACTAGTTAATTGCAATTGGTTTAATTTGATTAAAATCATTACTGTTCTCAGTTTCTGCATTACGAATATCAATATCATTTTGCAAATTTAAGAAATAGCGGTCTGATATCCCAAACAATCTACCTAAACGAATAGATGTGTCAACGGTAATTTGCCGACGATTGTGAAGAATGTCTTGAATACGGGAAGTAGGAACACCTATTTCCTTTGCAACACGATATGCCGAAAGGTTAAATGGCTCCATGAACTCTTCTCTTAAGATTTCGCCAATTGTTGGCGTAGGAATAGTATTCATTAAAATCACTCCTTTTTAATGATAATCTACAATTTCGACATCCTTAATATTATTTTGTCCATGAACAGTAAAACAAATTCTAAATTGATTGTTAATCCTTATACTGTATTGTCCTTCTCGGTCTCCGGATAGTTGCTCTAAATGATTTGCCGGTGGGATTCTAAGATCATTTATATTTTCAGCATTATCAATCATAATTAATTTTCGTAATGCAATACGTTGAATCGATTGGGGCAATTTTTTAGAAAATTTTTGTTCGAATATTTTTTCTGTTTCTTTATCTGCAAAACTTAATATCATGATATTTCTCTCTAGTTTTTTATAATTATATCTTCTTTGCATGTATATGTAAAGGGGATAAGTTTTTTCAGTTTATATAAACATTTTTTGAAGAAGGTATTTTTTGAGGGTAGATAGTTGAGTAAGTTTGTTTTGCTGGAGAGTAATGAGGAAATCTAATTTCTTAAAAAGATTGCTTATTTTGTTCTGCTCCTCAGGGTCTGAAAAAAAGATAGGCAAGTTTCTCATGTCATTTTTATTAACAAACTTGGTTGCATTACCGGTTAACAGCTTTTCAAAGTAGTGCTTGGAGTTCAATAAATCTAACGTAATTTTTAAGAATTCACCATTAATATTCTTTTGCGGCACTATCCTCAAAATATTCCATGCAATAAAGAATTGACGTGTATCTTTTAAGATTACATTTGGACCAATGGTGCCAATGTTAGCAAAAAGTATATCACCTTTCTGTGGAATATACTTATCTAAATAATTACTGTACTTCTGAACTGATAATTTGCGACTGCCACTAAAATCCAAGCTACCGGAAGTTATATTCTTAGCCTGAATAATTGGGAGACCATTATTTGAATATTCAACTTTATCGGCAGCCGTATTTATTCCTTGAAATAGCGATTCAACCAATTCTCCCAACTTACACTGTTTCCAGTCACCATTAAAGTTTTTAAATCTTAAAATTGGCAGTTTACTATTTTTTTCAACAAATAATTGTTGCAACATGGCCGTTTTTAGTCGCTTTAACTGCTTCAATTTTCGTTGCTGGAGGGTGATAAGGTTATCAATTATCTTAAATAAATCAGCAATTTTTGTCTGTTCTACTTTAACTGGAAACTTTTCATTTAAAGTTAAAAAATCTGAATAGCTTATACTTCTTCCATCTCTCACTCCATATGTAACTTTCTTTAACAGTTGAATGAAATTATAACTAGTAAATTTTTCTTTCCAGAAATAGTTATTAAACATTTCTGGTTGTTTAAAAGTAAAAACAGTATAAGCTGGCGATACAATTCCAGTTAAATTCGAATATGCGAATCCTCCTTGAAAAGAACGCAAGTGAACAATAAAGTCTCCAGATTCAACTTTCTTATAGCCTCTTAAATTTTTCTTTTCGTATTTTATATCAATACCAGTTGAACTTCTCGGAATCATTCCTTTATCTTGAGTTGCAGAAAGCACTATTAATTCTGGAAAATCTTTGTTTGATTTTGAATAAAAAATACTTTTTCCCTTACGCTGCTCCCAATCATCAGTAAATCCTTTAAAACGGACTTCAGGCACCAATTTTTCGGGCTTTTTATCCATTACGCTTTACCTCGTTTTCTAACATTTTGATAAATTCGTTTAAGTCGTTTTGGGTCTTCTCGTCTTTTGAAGTTAGCTCTTTCATCATCCCCAAAAGCTCACTTTGGGTCTGTTCAATCTCTTTTTGAGTCTCTTCCATTTCTTTTGTTAACTTCCCAAGATCAACTGGTGGCTCAGGTTCAAATGTGTCAACATATCGCGGAATATTAAGATTATAGTCGTTTTCTTTAATTTCATCTATCGTTGCCACATGAGCATACTTGTCAACGTCTTTTCTTTCCTTATATGTATCGATTATCTTATCAATATCTTCTTTTCGTAAGACGTTTTGGTTCTTACCCTTTTCAAAGTTTTTGCTTGCGTCAATAAATAATACATCTTTATTTTCTTTATTCTTCTTTAAGACAAGCACAACTGTCGGAATTCCAGTTGAATAGAATAGGTTTGCTGGCAACCCAATAATTGCATCAATCTGATTTTTCTCTAATAAAGCTTTCCGAATCTGAGCTTCCTTAGCACCACGGAATAGAACCCCGTGCGGCAAAACAATTGCCATCGTTCCATCTTGTTTTAAGTGATATAGGCCATGCAAAAGAAAGGCATAGTCGGCTTTTGTCTTCGGTGCCAATGCTCCATACTCCTTAAAACGAGGATCTTTTAATTTGTTATCATTGTTATCCCACCGTGCAGAGTAAGGCGGATTAGCCACAACCATGTCAAAACTATGTGGATGATCTACCCCATGTTCGTCTACTCCATCAGGCCAATCCATTTCAAGCGTATCTGCATTTTTTAGCGTCATATTTTGGTAACGAACATCGTGCATCATTAAATTCATCCGCGCCAAATTATAAGTTGTCGTGTTTAGTTCTTGGCCAGCATATTTTAGTCTTCTATTAGGAACTTGGTCTTGAACCGTTAGCAACAATGATCCAGAGCCACAAGCAAAATCATATACTTCTGGATTCTTTATATCTGGGTCTAAATTCAAGGTTACTAGTTTCGCTAATATTTCCGAAACTTGGTGCGGGGTATAGAATTCCCCTGCTTTTTTCCCTGAATTTCCAGCAAACTCGGCAATTAGATATGTATAAATATCACCCAAAATGTCATGACCATTTTCATCTTTATATTCGATTTGATCTACTAAATTAACAATATCAGTCAGTGCCTTTGCCCGCGCTGATGTTGAGTTACCTAAACGAGAATTACCTAAATTCATGTCATCAAAGATTCCATGAAAATCCATTTTGGCATTACGGTTAAGATTCAAATTGTGATTGAAACTATCTAACATGTCCTGATAGTCTGAGGGAGCAATTGTATTGTTATTGACTTTATCGACAATTGTTGCCCATGTATATTCAGGAGCAATCGCATAACCAAGCGAAGAAGCAATTTCTTCTAAATAATCATTTAAGTCTTCGCCACTTGCTTGTTCTTTATATGCGTCATTTACACTCTGACCCTCTGCGACATCAATCAATTTATTTTCAACCATACTTTTTTCTTGGTGTTCTGAGAGATACCGATAAAACATAAAACCTAAAATGTAATTTCGATATTCGCTGGCATCCATATTACTCCGTAAGCGGTTTGCCATTTCCCATAATTGACTTGTTATTTCTTGTGCTTTATTCACTTCAAAAAACTCCTAAAACTTTTTCTTTAATTCATCTGCAAACTCATTGATAGAATGACGTAATTTCGTTCGATATTTTATCCTTGAAAGTCCCTTAACCTCTTCAGCGTCAGCATCTGTCTTGTATACCGCTTGGCCTTCCATGACGATGTTGTCAAGCTCTCCATTTCCGTTTAGGTCATCGGCACCAATGACATGCTTATCTAAGATTTCATTTATTAAATGTGAATCTTCAATATCAGCTAGTCCCCACTTTTTCTTATACTCAAAAATAGCAGAACGTTGCTGATCTTCATTGTTTTGTGCAATCAATTTCTTAACATGCTTTTGCTGAACTGGATAGTCAAATTTAACCTTTCCTTTAAAGAGCTCCTTAATAAATCTTAGAATTTTGGCCGCATATCCTCGATCTTCTAATTTATCGGAAATAATCTTTACTTCTTCAGCGGATTTTTTAGCGCCCTCAATGTCGTTATCGTGATACTTATTCATTACCTCGACAATTAAACCTTCAAGATAATCCCAATTAACCTTCACTTCTTTAACGTGTTCCATTTGAAGGTCAACTTGTGAAAAATCAATATGATGTCTTTTAGCAATTTTTGTTTTTAGCCGATTTGCTAAAGTAGTTGTTAAGATTTCTTCATCATCCAAGCTCATCCCCAATGAAGTTAATAATTTTTCAGGATGTGTATCGTCATATTTATCATCTTGTTTGGCAATTGCCATCAAATGGTTGTATTGTCGTAAGTCTTTGTACATTTGTTCTTGTGCATTTTCGCTTGCTGGAATATCAGTAAAATCTTCTGAAAAACTAGCTAACCTATTTACAACCTTATGCAATTCTTTCTTAACTTCACCATAGGAAGGAGCAATAACACCATCGTTTTTACCTTCATCGTTAAAAAGTTCTTCTTGAATGTTAGCGGAGTTACGATTTGCATATTTTGCTAATGCACTTTTCATTAACTTTTCCGTGTGTTTAGGCCACCGATAATTTACAATTCGGCCGAATGGCTTAGTTTGCATATCTTGAACTCGGTTTGTTCGCGAATATGCTTGGATCAGGGCAGCCCCCTTTAATGTTCGATCTACATAAAGGGTATTTAATTGTGGTGCATTAAAGCCCGTTAATAATTGGTCAACAACGATAACAAGATCAAAGTATTTGCCATCATCAATTGTCCGATTCAATCGCGAAACCACTTGTTCTGTATATTCTTTAACCTGCTTATCATTAAAGCTAGTACCAAACATTTCATTGTAGTCTTGCATTGCTTTGCGCAAAGAATCATTTGTCTCTAGCTGATTATCACCATTGGACGTATCTTGACTAAAGGTAATTCCGATTCGTAATGGATGTTTCCTTTTAGCATTTTGCTTTTTAAATTCGTTATAATACTCCATCGCCATTGGAGTGGATGCTTTCCCGCCGCCAACATGAGTAGTAAGAATTGCATTGTACTTACCATTAACAGAGCGCTTATTCCAATTTTTCAAGATATCCTCAACAACCAACTCAATATGTTTATGATTTTCATCATAGACACTTGGCTCAACCTTATCGTCCATATCATTTTCATTCATATTGGCGATTCGTTCTTGAATTTCCTCATCTGTCATCTTAGGATAGCGAGCCTTAAAATACTCTGGCAGATACTGTTCTCGCAGTACTTTTTCAGTTAATGTTGTTTCAAAATCCACCTTGAATCCAAGAACATTACCATCTTTAATGGCATCTTGAATTGTATAAGTATGAATAACATCCCCAAAGATATCACGAGTTGTCGGCGTTTTAGACTTACCATTTTCTTCCGCAAATACTGGCGTTCCGGTATAACCAACCCAGGCCGATTTAGGAAAAGCTTTCCGAATTCTTTGCAGCATTTCTCCAGAAGTTGAGCGGTGAGCTTCATCAACAATAAAGACAAGATTCTTATCAACAGGCTTAAAGTCCTTGCTTCGAACCATTGCATCCATCTTTTGAGTAGAAGTTACAATAATTCCGTTTCCTTTACGCTTCAATTTATTAGCTAATGCCCATCGATTAGCAGTATCAGTAACTACTCCCCCATTACTTCCTTCAGTATTTTCAGGATCGTACGCCATATATTCATCAACTGTTTGGTTAGTTAAGGCCACTCGATCAACCATAAATACAACTTTATCAACATTAGGTAATCGTGATGCAAGCCAGGCAGCCTTAAATGAACTGATGGTTTTACCAGATCCAGTTGTATGCCAAACATATCCGATTCGTTGATCATCAATCCCAAACGTATGCTCACGAATTTTGTTAATGACCCGTTTTGTTGCATAAACTTGATATGGACGCATAATCTTTATCATTTGATGACGGGGTGTTCCATCTAAAATCATATAATTTGTTGCCATTTGATGGGCCATCGGGATTGATAACATCAGATCCGCAAATTGCATTGCATCTAGCACTGGTTTATTATCCTCTGCTCGTTGCCATTGAAAAGCAAAATCAGTATTAAACTTATCAGCAGTTGTATTAGCCATGTAACGGGCATCATGTGGTGTTAAGGCCACCAAGATCTGAAGAGTGCCAAAAATATCTGAGTATTGGTCTTCTTCAATATATTGATGCATTTGGTTTAACGCCTCTTTAGCATCCCGACCATCAGCTTTTTCCTCAATTTGGATAATTGGTAAACCATTTATTAACATTGTTACGTCAAAACGACGATTCTTCCGTCCTGGAATTACTGCTGGACGCTTAACTTGGTTAACAATTTGATAAACAGTATTCCCAGCGCCTATTTGGTCCTGGTCAAAAACTGTTAAATATACATGTTTGCCATCATCACGATCAATTTCAATTTGCGATATTCCATTAGTCCCATATAGAAACTGCCCGGCTTCGTAGGGAGTATTTAATTTGTTGATTATCGCCTTTACTTGATTAAATTCCGTTGGCGATAACGGTTTCTCTAAGCGGTCTTGATTATGTTGCTCAAGAATACGCTTAAAGTTGTCCCACAATTGATCTGTTGTTTTAATCTGTGGTAAGTATTCCCATTGCTTAGTTCCACCTAAATTACTAAGATGGTTAATTAATTCATTTTCAAATGCTAGTTCGCTCTTCCAAATAGTCATTTAATAACCTACTTTAACTTGATATTCTTTAACATTATAAGAAAAAATAACACCCCTATGCAACGTAAGTAAAAACATTTAAGGATTTTATTTTTAACTTGTTGTTAGGAACTATAGCTATGATTTTTTCTCCTCCCCAAATCATAAGTCAATCTACATCCCCGCAAAAATGCTATAATCAAAGCAAACCTATTAAAGGAGGAGAATTGTATGTTTGAAGCTTACAAATACTACTGGGAAAACGCCTTTAAGTACCGGGCTACTTCAACGCGGGCGGATTTTTGGTGGCCAGTATTGGTTAATTTCATCATTTTTGTTATTTTATATTTCCTACTAGCAATCGCTGGTTTTGCTTCTGTCACTTCGATTATGAATGGTTATAATCGTGGCGTTGGATTCTTAATTTTCTTGCTCTTCGTTATTGCAGTATTCGCTATTGCTATTATTATTCCCGGAATTGCTATCTGTGTCCGGCGGGTTCGTGATACCGGTTTGACTGGCTGGACTGTATTAGTTTTCTGGTTACTTTCCCTTATTTTTACAAGTAACGATAGTGCAGTGATGGAAACTATTTCCTCAGTCATTGATATAATCTTCTTAGTAATTCTCTGTTTGCCAACTGGTTACGTCAATAAACAAGGTTGGTGGAGTGCTAACTACGACAACGATGTTAAGGTTCTATCGCTACGAAACAATAATTAAATTAAAAGAGCTGGTGCCTCAAATGCAGCATCAGCTCTTTTAATTTAGTCAATTTTAATTATCCCTTGTAAATAGGTTGGTATGAACCCCGCAAAGTGATCTTATCAAGTCCGTTATCGAGGTTGTACTTGTCGTCGCTAAGCTTCTTTTCCCGGTAACCTGCCCGTGAAAAAGCTTCGACTAAGCGCACCATAAATTCTTGACCACCTTCTGCAGTTTCATAAATCATGTGGTCAATGTATTGTGGCATATTTGTACTCTTCCGCAATAAAGTGATTAAGTACACCTGCTTATCAGTCTTGTTAATTTCTGAGGTATTTTGCATCAATGACATATCTATTTCCTCCTATTCAATCCAAGAATTCTCTTCCTATTCATATTATAAATTATGAACGGGATTAGTCAAAACTGTTTATCAAAATTTTCGCTTATTTTGGTATACACTTATCAAACTCAAGGGAAATAGAGCCAACCCAAGCAAAACTAACTTATTATTATCTGATCCTGTTTGGGGTAATTGCTTTTCATTTGTCGATTGTAATTTCCTAGCGTTTGCTTGTTTTGGAGTTCTTACTGCATCTTTTGGACTAACATCATTTGAAAAATTAAGCTTACTTGGGGTAGTTTGAAATTCATAAACCGCTTTTTCGCCTAAATTGTGTACAACAACTTTTGAGATATTTGCTGCGTCTTTACTTTGTTGCTTACTAGGCTGGACATCATTATTTAACTTTTGGTAATCGCTTAGGAAGATTAATTTATCCTTTTCTTCAAACAATTTTCCTAATGCTAATAAAATCAGATCACTGCCCTTTTCTCCTTCTAGCTGAATCCCCAATGGCAATCCTTGTGCGTTAACATAGGTTGGCAAACTTAATGCTGGCTCTCCTGCTAAATTAGCCAATTGCGTAAATGGTGTTTTGCTTAGTCCATGGTACCAAGCATTGTAAATAACATCCATTTGTTGATCAAAAGGCATCTTAGCCATTTGCAAAATTTTAGCAACATCTGCTGGTAAAAATGCCGGATCAGAATTTAATGGTGCAACTGTTGCGGTAGTTGGCGTTAAATAAATCGGATATTCTTCATGAAAACTCTTCATCTGAGCCGTAACTAATGCCAGTTCATTATTATAGGTTTGCTTTATTTCTTTAGGTGCTTTTTTACTAGCTTCATATAGTGCGTATGTCATTGGACTAACCACATGTTCTGTAACATCACTAGCCTGCAGATTACGATGCAGTTTTTGCTGGGCTAGATAATTGGCAACAGTTCCATCGCTCAAGGCACCTAAATAGTAAGCATGCATCAACTTTACTCCATCAACCGGACTGTCCTTTTCGACTACTTGGAAACCTTGTTGCCGTAAGAAGGCCACTGCATTCAGAACTGCTTTTTCAGCATCAGCACTAACAACAGAACCTACTGGTGATTTTAATGAATATGCAATTTTTAGGTCTTGGAGCTTAAGCGGAAATTCCTTCAATAATGATTTCCGTTTTGGATCTAGTAAGCCCTCAAATAACTTGATCGTATCATCAATCCGCCACGTTTCTGCAAAGTTAACCACTGAGGGTATCAAGGAATCCCCAAGAATAATTCCCTGAGTAGGTTTTAACCCAATTACACCTGACCACGAAGCAGGAATTCTTAAGGAGCCACCGGCATCATTTCCGGTTGCAATCGGTACTATTCCAGCAGCCACACTTGCCGCCGCCCCACCAGAAGATCCGCCAGCATTTCGCGTGAGGTCCCATGGATTATGCGCTGGCCCATATAAATTAGAATCAGTCACGTTAATTAATCCTAACTCAGGATAATTTGTTTCACCAACAATTACGAACCCCATTTCCTGTAACTTTGCTACAAAATTTTTAGTGTAGCCATAGCGATTATCTTGCATATACGGTAGTCCATTCGTATTCGGATACTCTTTATATGCTTGGCCTAACCCTTTAATTAGAATTGGCACTCCGTAAAAAGGCTGCTCTGAATTAGTGGTTGTATCTGGCAATGCATTTACTTGTTGCCGTGCCTTTACTGGATCTTGATAAATCACACTATTAAGATCCTTATTTTCCGCTATTTTTTGATATGTATCATTAACTAACTGTTGACTATCAATTTGCTGATCTTTAACTTGTTGTGCAGTTACAAGAGCTGATTGATTTTCAGTGCTCTTAATCGTTTTTGAACTTTGAGCATCAACTTTAACATTAGTTTGAATGTTAGTTTCAGACGCATGAGTTGGTAAAGAATAAAATAAATTGAACCCTAAAGGAACTAATAAGGAGAGAGTAAAACGCAATTTCCAATGTTTTTTCATTACAATACCTCCAAAATTGTACATTACATTTTAATTATACATTGTTTGAATGCGCTTTCAATTTTAAAATGTGCAATAAAAAAGACGAGATAACAATCCTTTATTGTTTCCTCACTTAATAAAAATAACATTTTACAAATATTTATTAGTCAAAGTCTTAACATGTTGCGTACCGATCAAGAAGTATGCAATAGCAACGATTGACCAGACTCAAACAATATGCCCGAAGAATTCAGAAGAATTTTCATCAAATGGAATATCCCAAGAGCCATAAGAATAATATGCCATACAATCCAAATAAGAATCCCATAGAAGGTACCATCTACATAGCAACCCATTTTGTCTTGTTATACTGTGCCATGTAAATTAGAAAGTATGCAAAGAAAATTGAAAAACTAAAATGTAAAATTAGTGCAACCCAATAAATCTTTTGATCAGTAGAATAAAGAACATAGGTATGAGTAAACTTCGCAGAAGCACCTAATTGTTGCAGCATTTGTTACGGCGATTAGTCATATCCCGCGCTAATGTCCGTAAAGGTAAAATCTTCTCTCAGCCTATCTTGGCCATTCTTGAAATCATCCCCGTAGTGATCCCGTACCAGCAAAAACACACCATTGAGATGAGCTATTGTTAGTCATACCTTTCTCTTCCATCTTAAAATCTATGCCAATGCTCACCATACTACTTCCTTATTAAGCGTCAATGATCTTAAACCTCTTATACCATTTATCTTATTACTGTAATTTTCGTTAATTAAGTGTTACTATAATGGCGAAAGGAAGCATAATCATGGAAATTAATGCAGATGCTCTTAAAAACTTCCAAGATTCGAAGTTCAATTTTGTAGATGCAGATGGTAATGATGTAGACTTTGATAACTTGGACGAAAGTGTAAAGTACACTCTTCGTGATGGTGAAACAGTTGTTGAAGATGATATGCATGCCAAGGACGTTGTTGATACCATTAATAATGAATATGGTAAGACAATGAACGTTTAATTTCTTGATATGTAGAATTAAAAATAGGTTCCTATCACTCAATCTTTGATAGGGACCTATTTTTTTACTATCTAAATTGCTTCTCTTGCCCAAGAGTTCTAAAATTAGAAATAAATTGAAAGATAAGGGGCTCTTATTTATGATGAACATTTTATTAATCATCTTAACAGCAATTTTTATTATCGAAAGTATTTTTGAAGTTCGTTATTTTTACCAAATTCGGACCATTTTTAACCAATCCGGTCGTATCGAACCTACTAAACGAGTTCAGCGAATCGTCACAATTGAAACTCAGTGGTCATGGATTTCATGGATCTTCTTACTCTTACTGTTTGTTTTACCAGACATGTATACTGCTATTCTCATCTGTGTCATTACCCTTATTGAAACATGGGTAGTCTATGAACTTTACAACGCTCGCGAATATGCTAAGAAAATTAATGAAAAATAAAAGTGAAGAGGAAGGTGTTACAAGCTCAACGCCTTCCTCTTTTTTTATGCTACACGCACTTTTGTTAACAGTTCATAAACATAAGACAACTCACTTGGACGAAAGGCGCCATGGAGGGTCCCCACTTTTTTAAAGCCACTCTTAGTTGCGATCCGTTGCATTGCCATATTATTTTCATTTGTACTTAAACGAATTGATTTGATCTCTGGACGTTCGGTCTCTAAATACTCAATCAAACTCAAAAATAATTTGGATGCGTATCCTTTTCCTGCATGCCGTGAATGAATAGCTACGCGGTGGATTACAACATAATTTTCAGTATTAATTAGCCATTCCCCGTTGAGTTTATCATAAAAATGATCCGGTGCTTCAACAATTGCTAACGTGCCAACTGTTTGTCCATCATCTGCTTTAACGAGATAAGCATAACCATTCTCAATATCTTCTTTTACATGGGTAACGTTCGGATAATCCCCCTGCCATTGATCAACGCCCCGCTCAGCTAACTGGTTACGTCCATCACGTAAAATATCTACTACTACATCTAAATCTGCCATTGTTGCTTTCCGGATTTTCATTGTAATCCCTCCTTAAAATCGTTGCTTATAGCTAAACCATAACAAATTAAGCAACTAATAGTATCACACCTCGAGATTCATATGCAATTACTTTTTATTTTTAATTTTAGGAAATCGATAAACTAATAATTAGACAAGCTATTGACATCGCTTACATTGAATATTATATTATTAGGTGTAACGATAAACTAAAGCGTTTTCAAATAAATAAAGGGAGAATTACTACAATGAATTATTTTATCGGTGTTGATGTTGGAACTACTTCTACAAAGGCAGTTCTATATGACCAAAATGCAACTGTGTTAGATCAATTTAGCCAAGGTTATTCCCTTTACCGCGATGCTAGTGGAATGGCTGAACAAAACCCAACTGCAATTATCGAAGCAGTCGAAAAAGTGATTCATGATGCAGCACAAAAAGCAGATTTAACAAACGGAAAATTGTTAGCGGTATCATTTTCTAGTGCTAACCAAAGCGTGATTATGCTCGACAAGAATTTCAATCCCCTTTCACGGGTCATCACTTGGGCTGATACCCGTGCACGTGATGTCGCCAACGAATTAAAGAATAGTCCGGCCGGTCAGCAAATTTATGCTAAAACAGGTACACCTATTCATCCAATGTCCCCATTGACCAAGATTATGTGGCTCAATAAGACACAAGCAGATAAGGTTGCTCAAACTGCATATTTTGGCGATATCAAATCCTACCTCTTCCACCAGTTTTTCAATACATTTAAGGTTGATGTTTCCATCGCTTCATGTACCGGAATGATGAATGTCAATACGTGTGACTGGGACGATCAAGCATTGGAACTCGCTAACGTCGACCGTTTCCAATTACCAGAAATCGTGAACGGAACAACCCAAGCGATTGGGCTAACAGCAGCGGTGCAAGCAAAAATGGGTATCCCCGCTGACACGCCATTTGTCTATGGTGCCTTTGACGGTGCTTTATCTAATTTAGGTGTGGGGGCAATTAAGCAAAATACTGTTGCCATTACGATTGGGACTTCAGCTGGTGTACGGGTTGTAACTGACCATCCAGTAATTGATCCTCAGCAACGACTTTTCTGTTACGCCGTGGATAAAGGTTTATGGGTAATCGGCGGTCCACTTAATAATGGTGGCGATGTCTATCAGTGGGCCGTTGAACACTTAGTTGACGCTAGCGCAGTTAAAAATGAGAATATTGATCCCTACACTCTTGCTAACCGAGTTATTGAAGGTGTTCCCACCGGAGCTCACGGCTTGCTCTTCCACCCATTCCTTGGCGGTGAACGAGCACCATTATGGGATGCAAATGCGCGTGGTAGTTTCTTTGGGCTTTCTCACATTCATACCCGTGCCGATATGTTGCGCTCAGTAATGGAAGGAATTTGTATGAATATTGCAACTGTTTTTCAAGCGGTTCGTGACCTTGTTGGTAATCCCGCAAGCGTAACCGCAACTGGCGGTTTTGCGCGGGCTGAAGTTTGGCGGCAGATGTTAGCAGATGTCTTAAACTGTCCAGTCAATATCCCTAACTCATTTGAATCCGGTTGTCTCGGTGCAATCACCATGGCAATGAAGAGTCTAGGAATGATTGAAAACTATGAAATCATCAAAACACTAATTGGTGATATCAGTTCTTATCAACCAAATCAAGAGGCGGTTAATGTTTATCAAAATTACTTACCACTCTTTCAACAGGTTGAGGGATTATTAACACCAGCCTATTCGACCATCGCTAAATTACAACAACAATCTATTCATTAAGGGGGTTATTATTATGCCTTTACTTATTGTTTTAATCGGAGTTATTATCTTAATTTTCATGATTGTTAAACTAAAGATGAACACTTTCGTTGGTTTAGTAATCACATCATTCATCGTTGGTTTGTTACTCGGCTTACCGCTTACAAAGATTCCCCAAACCATTGAAACAGGGATCGGAGGCCAGCTTGGACACTTAGCTATTATCTTCGGTTTCGGTTCAATGCTTGGTAAATTAGTTTCTGATGCTGGTGGTGGCTATCGAATTGCAACAACCCTGATTAATAAGTTTGGTCGGCGCTGGATTCAAGTTGCTGTTATCCTTGCCTCCTTTATCATTGGGTTAGCATTATTCTTTGAAGTTGGGCTTGTCGTTGTTTTACCAATTATCTTTATCATTGCCCGCGAACTCGATATGCCGTTGATGTACCTCGGTATTCCAATGGCGGCTACCTTAAACGTTACCCACGCTTTCTTACCACCACACCCCGCTCCAACCGCTATTACAGACATTCTTGGGGCTAACCTTGGACACGTATTGCTGCTCGGTATTTTAGCCGCAATCCCAACAATCATTATTGCTGGTCCAGTTTATAACTGGGTATTACAAAAAGTATATCCGCGTGTCTACCGCAAAAATATTGATATTTCAGTTCTTGGCGAATATAAAGAATTCAAGCTTGAAGAAACGCCTAAATTCGGTATCTCCGTTCTAACTGCAATGATGCCAGTTATCTTAATCGCCGTTGCTACTATTTGTTCATTTATTTTCCCTAAGAACAATCCCGTTAATGAATTCATCCAATTTATTGGTGCTCCTGACCTTGCAATGCTTCTCTCATTAATTTTTGCAATCTTTACGATGGGTCTACAACGAAACCAAAAAATGGAAGATATTTCGACCTCCCTTGCCGACTCAATCAAGCAAATCTCAGTTATGCTTTTGATCATCGGTGGTGGTGGTGCTTTCAAGCAAGTTCTTGTTGATGGTGGAATTTCTAAGTACATTTCTGGACTATTTGCTCAAACTAGCATTTCACCAATTTTAGCTGCTTGGTTAATTACTGCTTTATTACGGATGTCACTCGGATCCTCAACGGTTGCTGCGATGACTGCTGCCGGCCTTGTGGTTCCAATGGCTCACCAATTTGGTAGTAACTCAATTATGGCCACATTAATGGTTCTTTCCATCGGTGCCGGTTCTGTCTTTTGTGGACACGTTAATGATGCCGGTTTCTGGATGATCAAAGAATACTTTGGCCTTTCATTAAAGGAAACTTTACTTTCGTGGACAACGCTTACTTCCGTCTTAGCCCTTGCTGGGTTGGGAGCCATCTACGCCATTTCATTATTTATCTAAGTCAATTTAAGCGTCCTAGTGAATTAGCTAGTGACGCTTTTTGTATGGTTTGGTATTCTTAATAATAGTAGAACTATTAAGGATGATGAATAAACAAATGACGCAACATACTACTATCGCTGACGTTGCTAAAGCAGCTGGTGTTTCAGCGACTACTGTTTCACGTATTATTAATGGTCGTTATGATAAAATGCGCCCAGCAACGCGGAAACGGGTAGAAAAAGCAATTAAAGACCTTCACTTTGTTCCAACCGCTTCCGCACGACAACTTCGACAAACTCATAGTCACGTTGTCGGAATCCTCGTTGGAGATATTTCTAACCCCTTTTCATCTTTACTTGCTAAAGGGATCGATGATGTTTTGCAACAGGCAGGCTATGATATCCTCCTCATGAATACGAACAACTCACGGGAAAATGAAAGTCGTGCTCTTCAGCGACTATACCAACAACGAGTTGACGGTATTATTGTCCAACCTAATTCCCGTCACTTTAGTCAATTTGCTCCTGCTATTCATAACGATATTCCACTCGTGATTGTCGACCGTGAAGTTGATGACCAGCCTTCTACAGTTGGCAAGGTCACTTCTGCTAATCGTGATGCTTGTTATAACCTCGGTAAGATTCTGTATCAAAATGGATATCAGAATATTTTAACTGTCAGCGCACACTTTGCGGAGGCATCTGGTCAAATTCCCCGAATTGCCGGTTTAAAGGTTGCTGCTGCTGATAACGGGCTAAGCTATCACAATATTGAAACCCGAGGACATGATCGGCAGTGGCTTGCTAAAACGTTTCTGCAACAGTTAAACGAGCTTAAAGGCAAAACTGCTGTCGTTTCATTAATGGGACCTATTTTATTTGACCTTTTAGCGATTTTTAAGGAACTAAACCTTTCCTTCCCTGACGATCTTGGCTTAGTTAGCTTTGATGATTGGGAATGGTCGCAATATGTCGCTAATGGAATTTTTCTGTTGAAGCAAGATATGGAGCTAATGGGTGGCTTAGCAGCTAATAAACTTTTAACGCAAATTAACCAACAAAGCACCATCAGTTCCACTACCCTTTTACCAGTTGAAATCATTGCACACCAGTCACTTTAGCATATAATATTACAAAGAGAATTAAATTGAGTTTTAAAGGAGAAACAATAAATGAACTACTTAATTGGTGTTGACGTTGGAACCTCTAGCACAAAGGCCGTTTTATATGATCAAAATGCGCAGGTGATCACACAAGCTAATTATGGCTACGAGTTGCACCGCAATGCCGCGGGAATGGCAGAACAAGAGCCAGAAGAAGTAATCAATGCTGCTGAACAAGCTATCCATGATGTGGCTACGGCAGCTGACCTCAGTACGGGAAAACTACTAGCAGTTTCAATCTCAAGTGCAAACCAAAGCCTCCTCTTATTAGATAAAGATAAGAAGCCCCTTTCACGGTTAATCACCTGGGCAGATAGTCGTGC
Source organism: Lactobacillaceae bacterium (assembly GCA_011958095.1). GTDB lineage: Bacteria > Bacillota > Bacilli > Lactobacillales > Lactobacillaceae > Limosilactobacillus. The sequence goes on from BLMQ01000021.1 coordinate 43,318, forward strand.
TCAGCGCGCAGCAGACAACCTTAAGATGATGACTGAAGGACAACAACTATATATGAAGACGGGGGTTCCTGTTCACCCTATGTCAACCTTGACAAAGCTCCTTTGGTTAAGGGAAGACGAAACAGATTTATTTAGCCGCACAGCATATTTTGCTGATATTAAGGCTTACCTTTTCTACCGGTTATTTAATGAATTTAAGGTTGATATGTCAATTGCTTCCTCAACTGGCTTGATGAACCTTAAAACTTGTGATTGGGATGACCAGGCTCTTCAGGTTGCAGGAATAACCAAAGATCAACTGCCTGAAATTGTCGATGGAACAACTCAAGCAATTGGCTTAGTGCCCGAAGCCCAAGAAAAACTAGGAGTACCCGCTGATACGCCATTTGTCTATGGTGCTTACGATGGTGCCCTTTCAAATATTGGTGTTGGTGCAACTAAGCAAAATACAGTAGCAATTACAATCGGTACTTCCGCAGCTGTACGAGTCGTAACTGATCATCCTGTTATTGATCCAGAACGCCGCCTCTTCTGCTATGCTATTAATAAAGGATTGTGGGTCGTTGGTGGTCCGCTTAATAACGGTGGCGATGTCTATGAATGGGCAGTAAAACACCTTGTGGATAGTAGCGCAGTTAAAAACGAACAGGTTGATCCTTATACCTTAGCAAATCATGTTATTGAAGGAGTACCAGCAGGCGCGCATGGACTCCTCTTTCATCCCTTCCTGGGCGGTGAACGGGCACCATTGTGGAATGCTAAAGCGCGTGGTAGTTTCTTTGGGCTTTCTCATATCCATACACGGGCTGATATGCTACGAGCAGTCATGGAAGGAATTAGCATGAACATTGCAACAGTCTTCCAAGCAGTACGAGCGTTAGTCGGTGAACCAGCGAGCGTTACTGCAACAGGTGGCTTTGCTCGCTCAAAAGTATGGCGCCAAATGCTTGCTGATATCCTAAACTGTCCGGTTAACGTTCCTGACTCATTTGAATCAGGCTGCCTTGGATCAGTAGTTATGGCTATGCAAAGTTTGGGAATGATCGATAGTCTTGATACACCACAAAAGTTCATTGGCAAGGTCAGTTCTTACCAACCAGATCCAACCGCAGTAAAAGTATATCAACGTTATACCCCACTCTTCCAACAAATTGAAGATATGCTTGCTCCTGCCTATTCTGAAATTGCCAAACTACAAGAACGCCAAAATAATTAAAGAATTAAAAATCGATCTTACATCGGAACATAATTGTAAGATCGATTTTTAATTATGACTATTCTGTTAATAGGTTCTTAATATTACCTTTAGCATTCTTATAATCAACGTAAAACGCTTTCTCCCATGTTATTATTAATCCATAGCAAAAAAACATTTATAGAAAGGAAGTGGTGCTAATGGCCGCATGGAAAAAATGGTGGGTTTCATTTGTGATGATGCTTCAGGTAATTATTGGAATCATTGTCATATCATTATGGTTTTATCGTGACCAAACTTGGACGATTCCAGTTAACGATTGGCTTCACAGCCCCATCGGTCAAAGTTTCTCAGCCGGAGTCGCAGTATTTTTAATCATCGTTGCTTTAACCGTAATAGCAATTGCCGTTTTTCGCCCAACAACGACTAAACAAATGACAATCGCTAAGGATGGTGCTAATAAAGTTCAAATTGATCAACATGCAGTTGAACATAGCTTAACTACTTCAATTGCTAAATTTGACCTTTACAATCCAGTAATTAAACTCAAGATGCACCGTAACAATCGCAACGCAGACGTCACCGTTCATGGAATGCTTTCTAAGAGGACCAATCCAAAACTAATTCATACAGTACTACTCCAGACAATTAAAGAAAACCTAAAACGAGACTTCGACATTGATCTTAATAAATTACACATTAAGCTAAGTCCCTACTCAAACAAAGAATCAGTCAACATTGTCTAAAAAGGAGGTACTATATGAAACTTGCTACAATTGGCGTTATCTTAGGACTGCTTATCAGCATTAGTTGGATTATGTGGGGCTTTTTCCCAATGATTGGCATTCTGTTAGCTGTCACTATCTTAGGCGGAATTGGCTATGTTCTTGATGCAAAAGGCTATTCATTAAATAAACTCGCGATAAAAATGTTAGATAAATTTGCCAACTAATTCAAGGAGGAATTAATATGACAACCACTACAAATAATAAAACAATTGATGAACAATTAACATTTGATGATCAAGTAATTGAAAAAATTGCTGGAATCACCGCTAGCAAAGTCCCTGGGATCCTTTCCCTGGATGGAAATATGTTTAGTGAATTAGCAGATAAAGTAACTTCCGGAAGCAATCCAACCAAGGGAATCGATGCTGATGTTGGTGAAAAGCAAGTTGCATTAAAAATGGAAGCTACCATCGAATATGGCAAAAGTGCTCCAGAAATTTTTAAGGCTGTTTGTTCTGAGGTCCAGCATGCAATCAATAAAATGACTGGCTTGAATTTAGTTAAATTTGAGTTACATATCAATGACGTTAAAACAAGAGAAGAAGTAGAAAAAGATACAAAATAAGGGAGCGAGCCAAGTATCACGGGCACCTTCGTTTTCAACATAGAGCCCCCATATATACAATATAGGCCTCCAGCGTTCGGCTTTACCGGGCGTTGGGGGCCTATTCTACTTGCTTCTTATTCTTATGGATGTGTTCGAACTTATACCACAACACTCTTTTTAATAATCATTTAAAATGACGTCCTAAAATAACTAAATCACGTTTAATCCCATCAAGCTCTGCTACTTGTGGTAAAAGGCCCCATTGAGTAAAACCAAATGATTTAAACAACTTTAGGCTTGGAATATTATGACCAAAAATATAAGCCACGATTGTATCAACTGTTAATTTAGGCAATTGACGAATAATAAATTCCATAGTTTTTGTCCCTACCCCTTGTTTCCGTAACCGTTGATCAAGGTAAATAGCAATTTCACTAGTATGATCATAGGCTGGACGACCATAAAAATGCTCAAGGGCAACCCACCCGCGAACCTCATTTTGATATTCAATTACCCAGATGGGATGATTTTCGTCAAACGCCTCAAACCACCCTTTCCGTTCGTCAACCGTTATCGGAGTAAGATCCGCAGTAGCTAACCGTGATGGAATAATTTGATTATAAATTTCAACAATTTTTGGTAGATCTTTAAGGGTCGCTTTTCGATATCCTAACTCCACTATACTTCCCTCTAAAAAATTTCCTAACTAATTTTTTTGAACCATTCGAACTAACCCAATCATCATACTTAATAAAATTCCGATTGATGCTAGTAAGGTATATCGACGTAATTGTTGATTTTCTTCAGTTAATAATTTTATTTCTCGTCGCATAGCTTTTTTCTTCACTGTAAGCACCGCCTTCATTAATTCTAACAAGACCATCATATCATATTATTTGCGATTGCTTCTTAATATTTTATCTTTATCCCGTTAATGACTATAATGAAAATTATAAGGAAGTGTGTAGAGGGTATGATTTTAAACGATATTATTAGTATTTTATTATTTTGCGTGTTTGCTTATCTTTTTAATTTTAACTTTCACCGCGATAACTATGCCTATGCCATTGTGATGTTTATCGGCATGATGGTATTTTATGGCGACTTTTACCACCATCTCCCAATTAGCTGGAAATTATATATTTTGCTTATTGCTACTTTTTTATGGGCTTTATTTACAATTTTCATGGGGAGGCAAGCATTAATTAAACCAGCGCAACGTAAACATTTTTCTTATGCAACAATTATTGGAATTTTTGCAATTATTATTACTTTTATCTTCAGGCTTATTCTTTAAAAGCAATAAGGGAGCACGATCATGAAGTCGTATCTGGCTTCTATCACGCTCCCTTATTATATTTATTGTTAGCAATCATGTGCTCGATCAATTTGAGAATTTAAGTCTGTATTACTAAGATCCAGAACTTCAAGATTATCCGTTAAAACGCGTTTAGGACTGACAAGTGGCATTGTAAAGTATCGCGGATTAAACCTTACTTCCATTTCATCATCAAATTGAACTGCTGTATGGTCTTTAATAAAAACATCCCCTAAATTAGAGGTAATTTTTTCATTATAATCTGGGGTATCTAAATCTTCTTTAACAAGGATTAGTCGATAATCACCATCTAAACTGCAACTCCCAACGGCAGAAAATGGGCCGACCCCATCATCAAAATCTAGGAGCATCTTCTTAGATGATAATTCATAACGCTGTAAACGCTCAATAGCTTGATCAGTAAATGTGATATTCATTAATATCAACCCCATTTCTTAAAATCAGTACTTATATTTTAACTAATTAAGAATAAGCTTTGAAATTTAAAGCTCAAAAAAACTGAGAAAATTTTGCGATTTTTCTCAGTTTTTAATTTAATTTATTTATTAACCTTCGAATGCATCAGTCAAAGGTGGAACAACTTGCTTCTTCCGTGATACAACACCTGGTAAATTCATCCGCTTGTTTTCGTTAAGCTTCTTGCCAAAGGCTGCTTCAACCTTTTCAGCAGGTTCACCAATAACTAATAATTCTGAGTCACTGTTTAAGATATTAGTAGCGATTAATAAGAATAAATCATAATCGTTATCGTCCATCATACTTTGCATTTGACTTTCAAGATCAGCTTGACGACCAAAAACATCATCTAAATCGACAGTGTTAACTTGACCAATACGAACCTTCTTGCCGCCAAGTTCAAAGGTCTTAGCATCACCATCGACGATATCAGCATCAGACTTAGCACCAAGGTTAGTACCAGCCTTAAGCATTTCAATGCCGTACTTTTCGTAGTCTTCAACACCAGCGATCTTTGCTAAGTACTTAACAGCTTCACGATCGTGGTCAGTTGTAGTTGGTGACTTCAAAAGCAAGGTATCAGAAATGATAGCAGAAAGCATCATCCCAGCCAAGTTAGCAGGAATATTAATGTGCTTTTCTTGGAATAATTCTGTAATGATTGTACTTACACAACCGTAAGGACGAACCGTTGCCCAGAGTGGTTGAGCTGTTTCAAAGCCGGCAATCCGGTGGTGGTCAACTAAGTGTGTTACAGTGACCTTATCAATATCACTAACACTTTGTTGTGGTTCGTTGTGGTCTACAAGCATTACCTTATCTACTTCGTTTGCAGCAGTTTCGATTACGCGCGGTGCTTCCATACCGAAAGTCTTCAATGCAAACTTAGTCTCATCATTTGGTTCACCTAAAGCAACTGCTTCAGTTTCGTATCCCAATTGGTTTTGGAAGTATGAAAATGCCATTGCAGCGGTAATCGCATCTGTATCAGGCTTTTGGTGTCCAAATACTAATTCTTTGCTCATATAAATTCCTCCTGTTTGTTCACTACTTTAATCCTAGTTATTTCTAGTAGGTGAAACAATCTACATTTTCTATTCTATCATGGAAGTTAATAGATTAAAGAACAATTATTAAATATCTTTCTTATTATGGGTAAAATCTTTTAAGATCTGCCACATTTGTTCATGCTGACTGTTAAAAAAGCGTGGCGGTTCTTCATCTAATGAAAAATATTCAATGGTTGTCGTTTCTGTAACTTTTGGCTGATAATGTTTAGCGCTAGTTTCTTCAACCAAGTAAAAAGCATTAATTGGTTGAACGCGGTCACCATTAGGATAAGTATAAAAATCCTGATCAAGGATTGCTAGTCGTTTGACAGGCACAATTTCAATTCCCGCATCTTCTTTAAATTCGCGCTTTACAGTTTGCTCAAAAGATTCGCCAAATTCCATATAGCCGCCTGGGAAGCCCCAATCACCAGTATCTGCGCGTTTTTGAAGCAAAACAGCTCCTTGCTGGTCTAAAAGCGCTCCAGAAGCACTAGTCATGATTAAGGGACGGCGCCCAACCAGATCACGAATTTCTTTAATATACGCCAAACTTTTCGCCTTCTTTTAATTTTGGCTAACAGGTTCTTCGGATAAAACATTCATTTGTTTCATTCGAAGCTTTACTGGTTCTCCTTGCGTATCAGTATCAATTACAAAAGCCCCGTTTGATTTAATTGAGCTTCGATGATGGTTAGTTGCCATTATATCTTGGAATGCTGGTCGGTTAGTAATAACCTCAAAAGCTCCCTGATAATCGGGGTCATAAGCAAGGAAGTCCGCAATTTCATGAGGATGTGATTTTAACCGCCGAAGGACAAGTTCTCCTCGCCGTGCTCGTGCCCCAATTTCAATTTCATCAACTGGCATTGCCTTAAATGCTCCTCGCTGGGTAATTACCGCAATATCTTGACCATCTTTAACCAAGATTTGATCTGCTACTTGGTCATCATCTTTCAGATTAATGGCCCGTACACCAGCTGTCCGGATCCCAGTTACAGGAACATCCGCAACATCATACCGCACTGCATATCCTTGACGACTAATTGTTAGTAGTGAACGATTCTCATTGCTTGGTTCATAGTAATCAACGTTTACAACTCGCGCATTATCCCTGAGCTTAATTGCAACACTTGCATGACTCTTGTAACGAGAACCTGGCTTATAGTCATTAAAGGCTGTTTGCTTTACTTGACCATCGCTGGTTCCCATGATGATTGTTCCTGGCTGATCTAGTTTATCAAAAATCATTGCTTTAATGATCTCTTCATTATCCGCTAAACCGATTGTTTGGGAGATATGTTCGCCGGTATCCTTCCACCGCGCATCTGCAATTTCATGAATTGGTCGGTAAATAATATGCCCAAGATTGGTAAACATAAATAAATGCGATAATGTATTCGTTTGTTGAACCAATAATGGATAATCGTCTTCTCGGAGACCGTTTTCTTCTGCCTCCGATGCCTTGAAGGAACGAATGCTGCTTCGTTTGATATAGCCCGCATGCGAAACTAAGACCACCACATCTTCGTTTGCAACCGTAACTTTCGTATCAATCTCAAGTTTTTCAACATGATTTTCAATCTTGGTCCGGCGTGGATTACCAAATTCCTTCTTGATAGCCCTAATTTCCTTAGTAAGGACTTTTGCTAACTCATTTTCGTTAGTTAAGATTAACTGATATTCATTAATCCGCGAATTTAGCTGCTCTTGTTCTTTTTCTAGCTCAGTTACATCCGTATTTGTTAAGCGATAAAGTTGCAAGGTAACAATTGCTTCAGCCTGTTCAGGTGTAAAGCTGTATTCTTTTACTAAGTTTTCCTTTGCGTCCTTACGATTCTTACTTGCGCGGATCGTTTTAATGACCTTATCTAAAATTGATAGTGCTTTGATTAACCCTTCGACAATATGCAAACGTTGCTGAGCCTTCGTTAGGTTATATTGTGTCCGTCGACGAATAATCTCTTTTTGGAATTCGAGATAGGAAGTCAAAATTCGCTTCAAGCCAACACGCATTGGTCGCTGGTCATCAATCGCAACCATATTGAAGTTATAGTTAATCTGTAAATCGGTGTTCTTTAATAAGTAATTAAGGATCCCGTTCGCATTAGCTCCCCGCTTTAGTTCGATTGCAATTCGTAATCCACTACGATCAGTTTCATCGCGAGCTTCCGCAATTCCCTCAACTTTTTTAGCAAGGCGCAGATCGTTAATTCGCTTAACCAGTTGCGCCTTATTTACTTCATAAGGAATCTCCGTCACATTAATTTGTTGACGACCACCCCGCAAGGTTTCAATCTCCGTTTTTGCCCGCACTACCACTCGACCGCGACCAGTCTGGTATGCCTTACGAATGCCATCAATCCCCTGAATGATTCCACCAGTTGGGAAATCAGGTCCAGGAATAAATTCCATTAGCTTATCCAAAGAAGCAGTTGGATGCTTGATAAGATAAATCAGTGCATCAAGAACTTCACTTAAATTATGCGTTGGAATTTCAGTAGCATATCCAGCAGAAATTCCAGTTGCTCCATTAACGAGTAAGTTAGGAATACGTGCTGGTAAAACTGTCGGTTCCTTTTCAGTATCATCGAAGTTTAAGGCCATCTCAACTGTATCTTTGTCGATATCTTGAAGCATTAGACCTGCTATTTTACTAAGCCGCGCTTCAGTATAACGCATGGCAGCTGGTGGATCACCATCCATCGATCCATTATTGCCGTGCATTTCAATTAGTGGTTCACGTAATTTCCAATCCTGACTCAACCGTACTAATGCTTCATAAATCGAACTATCACCGTGGGGGTGGAAGTTACCCATTACGTTCCCAACTGATTTAGCAGACTTACGAAACCCTTTATCATAAGTATTTCCATCTTTATTCATGGCAAATAAAATCCGGCGCTGAACCGGTTTTAATCCATCACGAATATCAGGTAAAGCTCGTTCTTGAATAATTGATTTGGAATAACGCCCAAAACGATCACCCATGATCTGTTCGAGCGTCATATGTTCAATTTTTCCGTTTCTCACAAAACTTGATTCCCTTCTCTATTTATTCCATGTACTAATTGTCGGCTCTTTAGTTTGAGGTAATTGCCCTTTATTCTCAACTAATTGATCGGATTCTTGATCATCGGCTAACGTGAATTGGACATTTTCTTCAATCCATTCTCGCCGTGGTTCCACCTTATTACCCATCAAGGTAGTTACGCGACGCTCAGCTAATTCAGCATCCTCAATACGAACTTGGATTAGTGTCCGAGTTTCTGGATTCATCGTCGTTTCCCACAACTGATCAGCATTCATTTCACCAAGCCCTTTGAACCGTTGTAATTGTGCTCCCTTGCCCATCTTTTTAGTCAATTTTGTTAATTCTTCATTAGTCCACGCATACGTGATATTAGTCTTAGCTCCTCGTCCCCGTTGCAAACGATAAAGTGGTGGAAGAGCAATATAGATCTTTCCCGCTTCGATCATTGGCCGCATATACTTGTAGAAGAAGGTAAGAAGAAGAATCTGAATATGAGCGCCATCATCATCGGCATCTGTCATAATAATAATCTTATCGTAGTTTGAATCTTCAACATTAAATTCAGAACCAGCACCAGCACCAACAGTATAGATAATTGTATTCAATTCTTCGTTTTTTAATACATCATCTAACTTCGCCTTTTCTGTATTTAGCACTTTTCCTCGTAATGGTAAAATTGCTTGGAATTTACGGTCACGCCCCTGCTTAGCTGAACCACCGGCCGAATCCCCTTCGACTAGGAATAATTCATTTTTCTTAGCATTTTTTGACTGAGCAGGAGTCAATTTTCCAGAAAGATTGCGTTCTTTTTTGCCCTTTCGTTTACCACCACGGGCTTGGTTACGGGCTTTGCGGGCAGCTTCTCGGGCTTCACGCGCTTTTAATGCCTTACGAATTAACATCTGGGCAAAGTCGCCATTTTCCATTAGGGCATAGTTAAGCTGCTCACTGACAATCGCATCAACAATTTTCCGTGCTTCAGGAGTTCCCAGTTTATCCTTTGTCTGACCCTCAAATTGAAGTAGACGTTCTGGAATCCGGACAGAAATCACGGCTGTTAACCCTTCCCGAACATCACTACCTTCCAGATTTTTATCATTAGCCTTTAACAGACCAACCTTTTTTGCGTATTCATTGAAAGTCTTCGTCCAAGCACTCCGGAATCCAGCTTCATGAGTACCACCATCTGGAGTTCGAACATTGTTGACAAATGATAGCAAGCTCTCAGAATAACCATCATTATATTGAGCCGCCACTTCAACTTCGACCCCGTCTTGTTTTCCATCAAAGTAAAGCGTCTTTCCTAAAACATCCTTACCCTCGTTAAGATAAGAAACGAATTCTTGAATTCCATCGGCGAACTGGAATACATCTTGTTTTTCTTGACCAGCTCGCTTATCGGTAAGGGTAATCTTAATCCCTTTCAATAAAAAGGCCGACTCACGAAGCCGATTAGCTAAAGTATTATAGTCATAAACAGTAGTTGAAAAAATCTTCGGGTCCGGCTTAAATGAGACGGTTGTTCCGTTCTCCGCTTTGGTTTTTCCTAATTTTTTCAATGTTCCAACTGGTTGACCGCCATCCTTAAAAATTTCTTGGTAACGAACGTGATCACGGACAATTGTCAGGGTCAAATGTGATGATAAGGCATTTACAACGGAAGCTCCAACACCATGAAGTCCCCCTGAAGTCTTATAACCATCTGACTGACCAAATTTTCCTCCAGCATGAAGAACCGTCATAATAACTTCAGGTGTCGGTTTGCCAGAAGCATGCATTCCCACCGGCATCCCCCGACCATGATCTTGAACTGTAATCGCATTGTCTGCTTCAATGGTGACGTTAATCTCATCACCATAACCGGATAACGCTTCATCAACGGCATTATCCACTATTTCATATACCAGGTGATGCAATCCGCGAGAATCAGTCGATCCAATATACATCCCTGGTCTTTTTCGTACCGCCTCAAGCCCTTTTAATACTTGTATGGATGAGGCATCATATTTTACTTCTTCTTTGGCCACAAAATGACCTCCCATTGCCAATATTATATCTAAACGTATGTTCGAAAAATTATTTTACCATTTACATTTGTTAATTGTAAAGCTAAACTGGCCACAATTTCAATTCATAATTAAAATGATACTGAAAACTTTGGAGAATGGCAAATTGTGCCTTCCTAGTGGTTAAAATTAAATATTCATGCTATGCTTAAAAGCTGTATAAGCTATTATTAAGGAGCTATTTATATGTTTTTTGAAATTATTGGGATGATTATTATTGCTTACCTATTAGGTTCAATCCCAACTGGTCTCTGGATCGGTAAGTATATTTATCATAAGGATATTCGCAAGTTAGGTAGCGGTAATATCGGAACAACGAATACCTTTCGGACATTGGGGTTTAAGGCAGGCGTTGTTGTTTTATTTATCGATATTCTAAAGGGAACACTCGCTGCCAGTCAGCCATACTTTTTAGGGATATCTGGAACCGTTAACCCACTATTAATCGGACTCTTTGCTAGTCTTGGTCACACTGTATCAATATTCGATAATTTTCATGGTGGAAAAGCTGTGGCAACTAGCGCGGGGATTCTATTAGCTTATAACCCCCTCCTCTTTGTCGTTGCCTGTTTGATTTTTATCTTTGTCTTGTGCTTGACAAGTATGGTTAGTGCCGCCAGTATGGTAGGGATTAGTGCAATTTTCATTATTGCCCTCTTCATTCATGCTTGGATTTTAGCAATCGTGGCAGGAATATTAACAGGAGTGGTCTTTTACCGTCACCGATCAAACATTCACCGAATTTTATCGGGAAAAGAATCGATGGTAAGTTTTGGCCTTGGCTATTATTTACGAGAAAAGAAGCTAAATAAATAGGAGACTGGAAATGGAAAGTTTCACAGTCTCCTATTTTTTCGTTAAAATGGCTTAATACTAAAGTGATAATTATCTGTTTCATTTGGTGCAAGGCGGTGCATCCCTTGCTTATGAAGGAGCAGCCCATCAGCATTGACATTATCAGCTATTCCCCACCATGGTTCCACACATACAAATGGAGCTGTACTTGGATATTGTGACCAAACACCCACGTATTCCGTATTAAAGGTATCAACTATGACCCCATGATTAGTAACAGTATCTGTTAATTTGGCTGTAAAATGGCCGCCATCTGTTTTGAAAATAATAGCATCCTTATTAAAAAGATCATGATTAAGTGATAACGAATCCTTCATATCAATCAATTGCGGATGAGCTGAATCGTTATAGGCGCCATCTAAAACAATCCGTGAATATTCTGTTGCCGGTTTAACGCTTAATTCTGTTTGTTCAAAACTCCCGGCACTAGTTAATGGCATATTAAAACCAGGGTGTGCTCCAATAGCATAGATTAAAGTTTCATCTTCACTCGGATTTTTCACCGCATAGCTAATTTCAACCTTATCGACAATTAATTCAAATTTCACCTGAAGACTAAACGAAAAAGGAAAAGCCTTCTTAGTTTCACTATCATCATGCTGTTCCATCACAACCATCGATGGTGTTTGCTCAATAACTTGAAATTTTCGATCACGTGCAAAACCATGTTGCGTTTGATGATAAGTTTGATTGCCATATTGATATTGATCATCTTTTAAGCGGCCAACGAACGGAAAGAGGATTGGTGCTTGGCGATTCCATGAAGCAGGGTCCCCCTGCCATAAGTATTCGATTTCGTTATCCTTCCGTTTAATACTATGTAATTGAGCACCTAATTCATCAATTTGCACAGTTAATTGTTGGTTTTGTAAAGTAATCATTGTTATCGATCCCTTCAATTGATAATCGTTTAACATTAAGTATATAAAAAAGGTTCCAAACGCACAATAGCAGATTTTGGAAACCTTTTCAATAAATATTTAAGTAAATTTTAGTAAAAAATAGCGCAATATTTTTACTTCTGAACTTCTTCTTTATAATCCCCATTGGGACAGACAACTTGTTTACCACCCTTAACCTTCTTTTCAACAAGGAAGTGACCATCCTTAGGACAATTACGTCCAATCGGTTTATCCCATGAAACAAAGTCACAATCTGGATAGCGGGAACAACCATAGAAAGTTCGGTTCTTCTTTGATTTTCGTTCAACAACCGTTCCTTGCCCACACTTTGGACATGTAATTCCGGTATCTTTTACAATCGCCTTGGTATTCCGACAATTTGGGAAGCGAGAACATGCATAGAACTTGCCATACCGACCCATTTTAATAACCATGGGGGCCCCACAAATTTCACAATCTGTGCCAGCAAGCTCATCTTTCATCTCAATCTTATCAACCTCTTCTTCAGCCGCATCAACTTCTTTTGAGAATGGTTGATAGAATTTATCAACAACATTAATCCAGTTCTGCTTGCCCTCTTCAATCTCATCAAGTTTGCCTTCAATATCGGCAGTAAATTGGACATTGACAATATCAGGGAATTGCTTTTCGATAATTCGGTTAACAATTTCACCCAGTTCAGTTGGCTCAAAGTGGCGTGATACAAGGCGAACATAATAACGTCGCTGGATCGTATCAAGGGTTGGCGCATAGGTTGATGGCCGACCGACGCCATTTTCTTCCAAGGTTTTAATAAGAGCCGCTTCTGTATAACGAGCAGGTGGCTGGGTAAAGTGCTGGGCTGGATCGTCCTTTATCATTTTTGCCTTGTCACCTTCAGTTAATTCTGGCAATAAGTTATCTTTTTCAGTTCCCCGCTTATATACTTTCGTAAACCCAGGGAACTTAACTTTTGATCCATTTGCACGAAAACCGACCCCATTTTGCTGGAGGTTAACGCTCATCGTATCAATTACTTCCGCAGTCATTTGACTAGCCACAAACCGCGACCAAATCAAATTATAAAGTTTATACTGGTCGGAGGTTAAATATTGCTTCATTTTAGCTGGTGTCCGATAGACTGAAGTTGGCCGAATAGCTTCGTGAGCATCTTGTGCCCCTTCAGGTAATTTACCCTTAACCGGTTTTATTGCCGCATATTCCGCGCCATAGTTTTCATGAATATAGTTAGATGCTTCATGCTTAGCAATTGACGCCACTCGAGTCGAGTCCGTCCGCATATAGGTAATTAACCCAACCGGTGCTCCTTCTTTAATGTCGATCCCTTCATATAACATTTGTGCTGCCATCATTGTCTTTCGTGTTCGGAAGTTCAAACGACGGTTAGCATCCTGTTGCATGGTCGAGGTCGTATATGGTGGCTGTGGTTGCCGCCGACGTTCTTTTTTAGTCACCTTAGTAACATCGAAATCTTTCTTTTTATCGATTTTAGAAAGGATTGCCTGAACGTCATCATTATTCTTCAAGGAAACCTTCTTACCATTTTCGCCGTAAAAACTAGCCTTGAATTCTTCTTTACCCTTCTTGAAATCAGCATCAATTGTCCAGTATTCCTCTGGTTTAAAGTTTTTAATTTCATTTTCACGTTGAATAATCAGATAAAGGGCAACTGATTGAACACGACCAGCACTTAAGCCTTTTTTAACTTTCTTCCATAAAATTGGGCTAATTGAATATCCAACTAATCGATCCAATACCCGTCGTGCCTGTTGGGCATCTACGAGATCCATATTAATCTCTCGGGGTTCCTTAAAAGCTTCTTTAACAGCATCCTTAGTAATTTCGTTAAAGGTAACCCGGTTCTTTTGATCATCGTCAAGCTTTAAAATATTTGAAACGTGCCAGGCAATTGCTTCCCCTTCACGGTCCGGGTCAGATGCAAGATATACGGCTTTCGCATTTTTAGCGTCCTTCCGTAGTTCCTTAATTACATCACCCTTCCCCCGAATTGAAATGTAATCAGGGGTGTAGTCATTTTCAATATCTACCCCCATCCGGCTTTTTGGTAAGTCCCGAATATGGCCTAAACTAGCCACAACCTTATAGGACCGGCCCAAAAATTTACCGATTGTTTTTGCCTTTGATGGTGACTCCACGATCACCAGATTTTTTTTAGTTTTTGAACGGCGACGAGTTGTCTTTTTCGCCGTTGATTTGGTTGTTTTGGTTGCCATTCTGGTAGGCTCCTAACATTTTTAATATTTCATTCAATAATATTATTAATCCATTTGACTACCATCTGTCAAATATAATCTCTAACTGAACAAAATATTTTAATTAACTTCTCACCAGAAATCAAGCCCTTGAATCATATAGCCGAAACTCATCTAGCAGATCTTGGGCGCTGAGAATTGGTTTCGCGCCAGCTGCGATTAAACTGTTACATCCTACTGATAAGGGAGCATCAATCCTTCCAGGAATAGCACATACAGACCGATTTTCATCTAAGCCGATATTAGCTGTGATTAAACTGCCACTCCTTTTCTTTGCCTCGACAACCAAAACCACTTCGCTTAAACCTGCAATAATTCGGTTTCTTTCTGGGAAGTGATAAGCCACAGGTGGTTCACCCCGCCCATATTCAGAAATTACTAATCCTTGTCTGGCCACCTCATCTTGAAGGGTTTGGTGATTTCGGGGGTAAGCTTGATCTAAACCCGTCCCAATCACTCCGATAGTAAGGCCACCATGTTTTAGTGCCAGTTCATGGCTAAAACCATCTACTCCTTGAGCTAATCCGCTGATTACTACTATCTGCCGCTTAATTACTGGTGGCAGCAATCCTCGTAAAGCGCTCTGTCCATAATTAGTTATCTGCCTAGTGCCAACAACACCAATTGAAGGCTGATGGAGCAAGCTCAGATTACCACGATAAAACAATACCAAGGGCGGACAGTACGTTTCTTTTAGGGTCATCGGGTATAACGGATCCGCAATCGTAATAAATTGTTCCTGACTGTTTAAGGCCACTGCTTGATCAAGCTCTGGACTGGCCCAATTATTTTTTAATGACGATGCACTTCGTAAGCTAACATTTGCATGGTCAATCAAATAGTCAATATTATTAAAGCAGCGTGCCTGTTGAGCACACTCCCATAGACGATACTTTGAAACTAAGCCAATTCCGCGACACAAACTTAACCGTAATAGAAAATCGTTTACTTGTAACATAAAAAAGCCTCCTTATATTTATATACGAAAGCTTTTTGAAAATGCATTTTTTAATTTAAATATTTTGGAACAGGATTAAAAGAACGCCGATGAATAGGAGTTGCCCCCATTTTTTCTAAGCCGGCTAAATGTTCTTTAGTTCCATAACCCATATTTTGTGCAAAACCATACCCTGGATAAACATAATCATAGTCCCGCATTAGGTGATCACGGTATTCTTTTGCGACAATACTAGCTGCAGCAACGCTAATACTCTTTTGATCCCCCTTAATCAAAGTTGTCTGGGGAATATCAATTGCTAACGGGACAGCATCAACAATCAAATGATCTGGCCGATGATGAAGGTGATTAACTGCCCGAATCATTGCATCCTGGGTGGCAGCATAAATATTCATTTGATCAATCACTGGCGCATCATTCACTGCGATGCTAACTTCAACCGCCTCTTCAATAATCCGTAAATATAAATTTTCCCGTTCATGCCTAGTTAATTGTTTAGAATCAGTTACCCCTATCAGATCAAAATCTGCATTTAAAATTACTGCACAAGTAACCACTGGCCCAGCCAATGGTCCTCTTCCTACTTCATCCATCCCTGCAACATACTGACATCCATTTTCCCAATAGTACTTTTCATATTTGAACCGGTTATTGAACGCCTCTTCAGCTTCCTTCTGCCGTGCAAGCCGGCGCTCAAATTGCTGAATTGCCATTTGAACACCCTTGCGCGAATCATCACAAATAGTTTGCAAGTAAGGATCAGTCGCATCTGTAATAGTTTGTAAACGGGCCTTAATTTGACTAATGGTTTCCTTATTCATTTAGTCCATCCTCATTTAGGTCAGCAGGTACTTCTAAAGTGATTGGTCCTAATTTTCCTTTTCGCAAGTCAAAAATCAACCGTTCACTAGCCCGGTCATAATCATCACGAAAGCCCATTTTAGCAGTAATCGTTAATAGTAAATCCGGATTGGTAACCGATTCGTCCAGATCTGCATCAGGTAAGTGGTAACGTCGCTTTAACACTTCTGGCTGGTGTTGCCGCAAGTAATCAAGGGCAAACAATGCTACATCATCCTTTGCGTATAAGCTATCTTTAATTGCTCCTGTTAAAGCCAGCATTATCCCTTGCTTAGGAGTAGCAAATTTATGCCAAAGGACACCAGGAGTATCGAGTAATTCCAATTCTGCTGATGACCGTAACCATTGCTGTCCGGTAGTGACTCCTGGACGATTTCCAGTAGCCGCGACGTTCTTTTTTACCAGGTGATTTAAAAGGGTTGATTTTCCTACATTGGGAACACCAACACACATTGCCCGAATTGGTCTCTTTTTCATTCCCTTGGCTTTTTCTTCTGCCAATTTATCTTTTAATATCTCTTTACTTTTAGCCGTTACAACTTTTGCCACGTTATTTTGGCGTGAATCGAGGGCAAGAACTGGTTGATTATGTTGCTCAAAGTATTTAATCCATTCATTTAATCGTTTCTGGTCTGCTAGGTCCGTTTTTGTCATAATTAAAAGTTTGGGTTTTTCGCCTGCAGCTAGTGCCACTTCTGGATTTTGTGACGAATAGGGGACACGAGCATCTACTAGCTCAAATAAAACATCTACTAGTGGCATTTGTTCACGAATTTGGCGTAATGCTTTTGCCATGTGTCCTGGGAACCATTGAATTGTTGCCATTTGACTTTTTCCCTTCTTTTCTAATTCATTGCATCAATATACCGTTGCCAAGCCTCATCAAAAATTGTCATTGATGGCAAATAGTCAGCATTTTCTTCTAAATAATGCGAAATTTCATCAAAATCCTCTGAATGCTTAGGAAAAGTAGTATCCAAAAAAGCGTTGTTTGCAAACTGTTGAACTTCATCTGCACTATTCGGATTTCGTTGAGTCATTAAAAACTGATAAAAACTCATTCTCATTTTGATTTCCTCCAATATTATTCATTATTTGTTGGGACTGTGATTAAAAACTTAAACCGTCCTTCTTGCATATTAATTTCCTGAGCCGAGTACTTAAGAGAACGGTGCTTGCTATAACGGTTAAGGTCTAATAAAACTGTCTTCTTTTGTGGGTTAATTGTTACCCATTTAGGAATATTATAATTCTTTGCAATGTAACCCATCACAAATTTGATCGGGATATTTAACCGTCCAACTGAAAGTCCCTTAGCGCGTAATAAGACATTTCCGTTACTTAATCGCTCAGGAATAAAGTTAATGGCAAATCGCACCTTAGCCCCTAGAAACTTAGTATTTCCTGTCAAGGTAGCATACTGATCGCCAACAATAAAATCATAACGGATCTTTTGCCCTTTTAAAAACTGATTCAGGTAATTAGCAGCTAAAGCATTCACCTGTTTTTTATTCAATTCAACCGTTACTGATGAATCGCTTGGCTTTACTGCTTTACTAGTTGTAGTAGCAGGAGTCGGTGCAGTCGCCTTGTTTAACACAACCCCACAGCTAATTACAATCAAGGCTACTAAGCAAAAAAAGGCCCATTTCCACCAATTAATCTTTTTTTCTTCAGAATTTTTCATTTTTACCTCCGTGTGAATTCCCAGCTATCATGTTTTTGCATTACCTTAAATAATTGGTCAGCAATTTTGACGTATCCCGTATGATTAGGATGGAAATTATCTTCTGTTGAAATATATTTATTAAGGTTCTTATCCTTATGATTCATAATTTCAATTACCCGCTTTTG
Source organism: Lactobacillaceae bacterium (assembly GCA_011958095.1). GTDB lineage: Bacteria > Bacillota > Bacilli > Lactobacillales > Lactobacillaceae > Limosilactobacillus. The sequence goes on from BLMQ01000021.1 coordinate 61,495, forward strand.
ACTGACCTGCCCTTGGTTAGCCTTCTCTTCTTCCTTGATCAGCTGTTGTTGCTGACTCTTAGTCTGATACTGACCGTATGACATCAACTTATTAATGTTCACAAAATACATTGACTTATAATTATTCATTGTATCTTGCGTAGTTTGGTTCCAATGATTAATTGACTTGTTAATAATTGTTACATCTGGGAAATAGGTATAGAAAGGATTATAAATACTCATCACAAAAATAGGAGCCTTAGGATTTTCCTTTCGAACTGCATCAAATAGCTTAATTAATTTTTGTTGATAAGTCTTTTCGCCACTTTCAACACTACTGGTAATTTGCCGTTCAGAGCCCATTACGTTTTTTTCCAGGATTTGCATCAGATCATTTCCACCAACAGTCATCGTAATCACATCCGCGCTCCGTAAGTCACTACGTAATTGAGATTGCTGATTTAATCGGTCAAGAATCTGGTCGGATCGGTCCCCTGTTACCCCGTAATTGACTGTTGTCACCTTGGTTTGGTGGTAACGGTGTTCAATTTTTTCCTTAATTACCCCAACGTACCCACCATTATTAGTTTCATCCCCTTGACCGTGAGTAAGGGAATCACCTAGTGCAACAAGCTTTACATTTTTCTTTTCAACATATTTTGGTTTAACAACTTTTGAACTATTACTGGTTAAATTTGTAAAGTGGTTAACAGTATACCATCCTCCACCAATAATCATAATAGCCAAAAGCGATAATAATAGCCATTTAGTCCACTTTTTCATCTATTCTATAGTCCTTTATTTTAAAATTTTAAGAAGATAGAGGCTGGGAGAAAACTTTTTGCTTTCTCTCAGCCTCAACCGCTTTTATGAACAATAGTGAGATAACGTGGAACTAGCTTCGAGTCGCCACAAGACTGTTATTTTCCACTCTCTCCACCTATTTTTATCAAAGATTATTCTGTATAGTATAGCAAACAACAAGCACCCATTCCAGTGTGGGTTGCAATAATCGGCACCGTTTCTCGAACAGTAACCTCGATTTCTGGATAAAGTTCTTTTAGTTTTGCTAATAAGCGTTCTACTTCTTTGCCAGCATCGACATGAGAAATTCCAATGCGCTTAACTTTTGGTCCCCGTGCCATCTCATCTAAAATCTTATCCCATTCTTTATGCATTGATTTAATGCCCCGGCCTTTTGATTCAATGTGAATCTGACCATCATACACATGGAGCATAACTTTAATGTTTAACAGGTTAGAAATAGCACCAGCAAATTTACTGATTCGTCCACCAGCAACTAAATTATCAAGGTTATCAATTGCCAAGTAAAGTTCAGATTTACTAAGTACTTCTTTCATCTTAGCAATTGCATCTTCAACGCTGCCACCGTCTTCAATCACTTGGGCGGCTTCAAGTATTTCAAAGCCCATTACTTGGTCGGTTGACTGGGAATCGTAGACTGTAACTTTTGTCTTCGTCATTCCAGCCGCTTGTTCAGCCGCGTGGACGGTCCCACTAATTGATTCCATCATTGTAACGCATAATATTTCACTACCATCTTCGCCTAGCTTATCAAACGCATCGACAAACTTTCCAATTGGTGGTTGGGAAGTCTTTGGTAGTGACTTAGCATTCTTCATCATTTCAGGGAACTGTTCGTTTGTAATTGTTTCACGCTCAACGTATACCGTCCCATCGATCATTACGCTTAATGGTATAATTGTAATGTCATATTTTTTAATTTCTTCATCAGTTAATCCTGCTGATGAGTCACAAACAATTTTTATCTTTGCCATGAAACTTACCACTCTTCCTGAACAATTTGTGCTATAATTATCTAGTATTGAGAACTAGATAATTTATTTCAAGTACTATTATACTCAATTTTATCTAATTTTGTAGGATCAATTACTATTTATTTAGTATAACAAAAATGTTTTAAAAATTCATTGGTCTTTAGAAAGGGGTTTTTTGATGAATTCACAAAAAGAGACAAGAGATCGTCGTACTTTGTTAATAGAAATAGGTAATGCGGTTACTCATGGAATCGGGGCAGGACTATCGATCGCTGGCTTGATCTTGTTAATTATTAGAGCTGTTCATACTGGTAGTCCCATGCGAATTGTTACCTTTACTATTTACGGAAGTGCTTTAATTCTTTTTTACCTTTCGTCAACCTTATTTCATGCCTTGATCTTTACACGAGCCAAACGGGTTTTTCAAATTCTCGACCATTCAATGATCTTTGTGCTTATTGCTGCAACCTATACTCCCTATTGTTTAGTTAGTATCCGTGGCTGGTTAGGCTGGTCAATTTTCGGCGTGATTTGGGGCCTATCTGTTATTGGAATCGTGTATAAATGTATTTGGTTAAAACATAAAAGTAAATATTCAACCATTATTTACATTCTAATGGGCTGGCTATGTCTAGTCGCCTTCATGCCTCTCTGGCATGCACTTGGTCCAGTTGGCTTCGGCTTGCTCCTACTAGGAGGACTCTCCTTTACACTTGGGGCCCTCTTCTATAGCCGGCCAACGGCATATACCCATTTGATTTGGCATATCTTTGTCCTCATTGGAACGATATTAATGTATTTCTCAATTCTTTTATACGTTTAGTTCCCATTCTTCAAAACGACAAATTGGCTGGTCATCTTTTTCATAATTATTGTAATTTACTAAGTGCCAACGGTCATAATCGATCGTTGGCATTTTTGTATCCCCAACAATTTGCTTATTTATTACCGTGCGTGTTAACTTTGTCGCCATTGGGAGTAATTGTTGATAGATGGTTGCCCCTCCAATTACAAAATATTCATCTGGGTTTGATTTAAGATATTTTTTAAGGACAACTAAAGAATGAACGACCTTAACTCCTTCAATATCTATGTTCTGACTGGTAAGCACAATATTTTCCCGCTTAGGCAACGGTTTATTGCCAAGAGAGGTAAAAGTTTTTCGTCCCATTATAATCGGGTGACCAGTAGTTTTTGTCTTAAAATGCTTCATATCAGCAGAAACATGCCACGGAATTGTATTATCTTTACCAATCCAACCATTTAAATCTTCCGCCCAGATTAAATTCAGTTCACTCATTTTGAACCACTCCTTTTAAACTGCTACGGGAGCCTTGATTGCAGGCTCATGAGTATAGCCTTCTAACTTAATATCAGTCATTTCATATTGATCGATTGGTTTTGGTTCAGCAGGTAAAATCAATTTAGGAGCTTCATGAGGCGTTCTTGTCAGTTGTTCTTTAACTTGATCAAGATGGTTTAGATAAATGTGAGCATCCCCTAATGTATGAACAAACTCGCCAGGTTCTAGACCACATTGATGAGCAATCATATGCGTCAATAAGGCATAACTAGCGATATTGAATGGAACCCCTAAAAAGATGTCGGCACTTCGTTGATAGAGCTGACAACTAAGCTTTCCATCATTAACATAAAATTGGAACATGGTGTGACATGGAGGGAGAGCCATAGAAGGAACATCTTCTGGATTCCAAGCCGAAACAATCATCCGTCGTGAATCCGGAGTAGTTTTAATCTGCTGGATAACATTAGCAATTTGATCAATTGTGTCGCCTTGACTCGTCTTCCATTTTCGCCACTGACTTCCATAAACAAGTCCTAAGTCGCCATATTTTTGGGCAAAATCATCATCTTCAAGAATTCGCTGACAGAAAGACTTCTTTTCTTGGAGATAGACCTGCTTAAACTCTGGATCTTTAAGCCAGCGGTGACCAAAGTTCGTCATATCTGGCCCTTGATATTCAGCACTTTCCACCCACTTCTTAAATGCCCATTCATCCCAAATATGATTCTTGTGTTGAAGTAAGAAGCGAATGTTGGTATCACCGCGTAAAAACCATAGTAATTCACTCTTAATCAAGCCAAATGGGACTTTCTTGGTCGTTAAAATAGGAAAACCTTTGCTTAGGTCAAATCGCATCTGATATCCGAAAACAGATTTAGTACCTGTTCCTGTCCGATCACCCTTTTGATGTCCATTCGCCAAAACATAACGGATTAAGTCTAAGTATTGCTCTTCATTTACATTTGTTGCCATCCTTATTTTTCCTTTCCTTTACTCGTCAACGTATGTGCTTAAATACTCCCAACGAGCTGTCTTTTCATCAATTTTTTCTTGTATTTCATTTAGCTGCTTCTGTAACTTAGCAATTTTCGTATAATCGCTTGCTGCTTCGGCCATTTCATTTTCTAATTGCTGATGCTGTTGATCAAGGGCATCTAATTCTTCATCAATATGATCCCACTCGAGTTGTTCAGCATAAGTAAGTTTTGTTTTTTCTTTCTTAGCTGGTTTTTGCTCACTTACCTGCTTTTTAGCAAGGGCTTTTTGATTATTTTTAAGTTCTTTGTCCTTATCTGCTTCTTCCTTTTTAGCAGTTAAATAATCTGTAAACCGTCCCGTATAACGCTCGATATCTCCATTTCCATTGAAAATTAGTAAATTGTCCGCCACTTTATCTAAGAAATAGCGGTCATGAGAAACCGTAATTACTGTTCCCGCAAAATTATCTAGATAATCTTCAAGAACTGTTAACGTACCAATATCAAGGTCATTGGTTGGTTCATCAAGCAATAGGACATTGGGCTGCTGCATTAAAATCTTTAAGAGGTATAATCGTCGCTTTTCACCCCCGGAAAGCTTTCTGATCAAAGTACCATGCATAAAACGAGGGAATAAGAAACGTTCTAATAACTGGGTAACGCTAAGCTTATTACCATCTTTATCAGTAACATTATCTGCAATTTCAGATAAGAAACTAATCATCCGCTTGTCATTATCAATTCCTTCTGTTTGCTGGGTATAATATCCTAACTTAACGGTTTCACCAATCTTAAGGACACCACTATCTAGGGGGACACGTTGGGCAATCACGTTTAATAAACTCGTCTTACCCGCCCCGTTTTCACCAGTAATTCCAATTCGATCGCCTGCCTGAACAAGCCAATTGAAGTCATGGAGGATTTGGTGATTATCAAATTTTAAGTTGGCATCCTTAAATTGAATAACATCTTTCCCTAGACGTTGTGATCCGAGATTGATAGCAATATCTTCATCGGTTTTAAGATTACCGATTTTTCCTTCTAATTCGTGGAACCGATTTATTCGCCCTTTTTGTTTTGTGGAACGGGCTTTTGCACCTGTCCGCATCCAGGCTAATTCTTTTTTATATAGCTGTTGATTCTTTTTCTCAGTATCTTTAGCTAACTCTACTCGTTCCGCCTTTTTTGCTACAAAGTCCTGATAATTTCCCTCGTAGTGATAAAGTTTACCAAAAGATAGCTCCCAGATATGATTTGTAATTTGATCAAGGAAGTACCGATCATGGGTAACAACGAGGACAGCACCCTTATAACTGCGAAGAAAATCCTGGAGCCAAACTACCGAATCAAGGTCTAAGTGGTTAGTTGGTTCATCGAGTAATAGGAGGTCTGGCTGTTGAATTAAGACTTGCGCTAATCCAACCCGTTTCTTTTGTCCTCCAGAAAGTTGAGCAATCTTTTGACTTACATCTTTTATCTTCAACTGGGTCAGAATCGTTTTCACCCGACTATCAGCTTCCCACGCATCTTCTTGGTCCATTCGTGCCTGCATTTTTGTGTAGCGGTCAATTGCTTGCGGATCTTCTGGATGCTTTGTAAACCGTTCAAGAGCCAGCTCATATTGACGAATTGTTTCAAAAACTGGTTGTTTACCTTCAAAAACAGCTTCCATGATTGTCTTGTTTTCATCAAGTTCAGGCTGCTGCTTTAGATAACCAATCGTATAATCATTAGGCTTAGTAATCTGACCGCCGCCTTCTGGGTTTACTTCCCCACTAATTATGTTAAGAAGACTGGTTTTGCCACTTCCATTAACACCAATCAGTCCAATTCGATCATTTTCATTGATAATAAACGAAATATCATCAAATAAGGTCTTCTCACCATATGTGCTGGTTAGACCCTCTGCACGCATTGTTTGCATATTATCCCTCTTTCGTTATCTCTTCTACTTTTTCTAATAAAACTGTTGCATCGTTAGCTATCTCACCATTGACCACTGCCAGCGTTAATTGCTGAAGAATTTTCCCCATCAACGGTCCCGGTTTTACCCCCGCTTTGGTAATTAATACTCGACCATCAATTGCTAATTCTTTAGCGTTTTTAATTGGTAACTTTTGATAAGCTTTTTGTAATTCCTCATCATTAATTGCCCATCCATATAACTTAGCTACTTGGTTAGCATCATGGAGGGCTGTTTCACCAGTATTAAACATTAGCGCTGGTGTAAGCGCACGTTGACGAATTGCTTGGACTGCTGGAACTATTTTTTTTACTTGCGCAATTAAGTCATTTGCTGTCTTCCACTTCTTTAAGAATTTACCAATTTCTTTTTGATCAAGCTGGAGTTGTAAGCTTAAAACTGACCACAATTGAGCTTCATTCTCCAAATGCCATTGGTTAAGGATTAATAAAGCCGACAAAGCAGCTTGCGCATTTTCCAATCCTGGACAATATTGGTACAAACCAGTCGCAATAAAATCTTTTAAGCCCGCTACTGGATTTTGGCCCAATAATAGTTTTTCTAGCTCAACCCGGATTCGTTCAACTGCAATTTTTTCTAATAATGGTGCATTTTCTTTAATCCCTTTCAACGTTGCAGTATCAATGACAAAATCAAGCTTACTTGCAAAACGCACAGCCCGCATCATCCGTAAAGCATCTTCATGAAAACGTTCATTAGGGTTACCGACCGCTTTAATAAGATGCTTTTGTAGGTCCTCTAGTCCGTCAAATAGGTCAATAACTTCCCCATCTTCACGTAAGGCGAGGGCGTTAATTGTGAAGTCTCGACGTTGGAGATCTTCACTTAATGAACGAACAAAAGTCACTTTATCAGGACGGCGATAGTCTTGGTAACCTGATTCGGTTCTAAAAGTAGTTGTTTCATATCCCGTTCCATGGTCAAGAATCATAACTGTACCATGTTCAATTCCGGTATCAACAGTATGGTTAAAAATCGCCTTTATTTCACTAGGGTAAGCACTCGTTGCTATATCTATATCATGAATCTCGTCATGTAAGATAGTGTCACGGACACAACCGCCAACAAAATATGCTTCGTAGCCAGCCTCCTCTATTTTTTGTAAAACAGGGCGTGCTGGTTCAAATATAGCTGGTAATTGTTTTATTTTCATTTAATCATGTCCTCATTTTGATAATCAAAGTTGATTATAACAAATTAATTTACTACTAAAAAGAGACAGGAAGCGTAAAGAACGGCTAAAATCGTTAACGTTTCCTGTCTCATTTAAATTAAAAATTATTTGTAATCTTCATATTGGTCATAAAGATCTTGCATTTCAGTGTCTGTTGGGACTAACCGGAGATAGTGTTCCAATTTATCCATTAACTTATCAGTTTCACCAGTTTCGCGGTAGTAATTAATTAATTCTTTTAAGAATGTTGGATTTTCACTGTATGCCGGCAAAGCAGCTTCATAATATTTTCCGGCTAATTCAAGCTGATCAGTTCGTTGATATGACCGCGCTAGATTCCAATATAATTGTGGATCTGTTTCATCTTCTTTTACCAATGGACTCAGGAGTTTAATATTTGCCTCATCATCGTGTTGGTGAAGCAAGAAATTACTATATTGCAAAGTAATCGTCATATTCTCTGGAGCAAGTTCATGTGCCTTTACCAAGTATTTCTTCATTAACTTTTGATCGCCAAGGTGGCTGGTAATTTCAGCTGCTAGTGAATAGAGGTATTCATTGTATTGATCAACACTGAGCCCTTCTTGGACAACTCGTAATGCCTGCTGATACTTATTTTCCTTTTCATATGCCTTTGCTAGTTCAGGATAAGCAGACGCATATTGGTTATCATCATTGATAAGATCCTCTAAAGTTTTTATTGCCTTTTCAGTATCTCCTAATTGAAGTTGGGTCAGCCCCTTTTGGAAACGAATATCACTAGTCTGGTATTCCGGTTTAACCTGATTGAAGTACCCTAAAGCCTTCTTAAACTGACCGCTCTGAGCGTAACAAATCCCTAGACGTCCCGCAATATCAACTTTCGCAAAATCAGTATATCCATTTTTAATTAGTTGGAAGTAATATTGGATTGCTTCAGAATATTGGCCAACCATAAAGTAAAATTCACCAAGCGCAAATTCAACAGCTGGTTCATCGGGAGCCAACGCGTAAGCTTCTTTTAACTTTTCCTCCGTCACTTCAAATTCTTCTTCAGTCTGATATAAATCCGCGGCAACCAGTAATGATTGAACATAAGCTGGCGAGTCTGGTTTAATCTGGGCTAAGTATGATAAAGCTTCGTCATTATGTCCTTCATCAATTGCAATCGTCGCTAAATTAGTCTTTAATTCGTCTTCATCGGGATAACGATCTAATAATTTTAAGTAGATCGTTCGTGCCTGTTGAAGAAAGCCTAATGCATATAATTCTTCTGCAAGGCTAAATAACATATCATCATCATCATTAATCAGTGCAAGTTTAAATGAGTTTTGGGCTTCTTTTAACTTTCCTGCTTCTAATTGATCAAGCATTTGTTCTGAGTAGGTCATATTATGCCCTCCTTTTACTATCACTTTTAAATATATCACAATCGATGATTTTAAGCATTGAACAGGCCTTTAAAAAAAGAAAAGAGACTGGGAAGAGTAATTCTTTCCTAGTCTCTTTTTAACATTTAACTGTTAATTACTTAACAGCGTCCTTTAAAGCTTTACCAGGCTTGAATGCTGGTACCTTGCTTGCAGGAATGTTGATTTCTTCTCCAGTTTGTGGGTTGCGGCCCTTACGTGCAGCACGTTGACGTACTTCGAAGTTACCGAAGCCGATCAATTGAACCTTTTCACCCTTAGCTAAAGATGCTTGAATTGAACTGAAAACAGCATCTACAGCTGCAGTAGCATCCTTCTTGGTTAAGCCAGTTGCAGTAGCAACATTGCTTACTAATTCTGCTTTGTTTGCCATGTTGTTTCACCTCCCACAAATAACGAGAGTGTTAAACTCACGTCTGTGAATGTTAATTTTGAGTGGTCCAAAATTAACGAAATAACTACGAGAAGTTCGTATCATTTCATTGTTAAGATTAGCATAGTGAAAGCCTGCTGACAAGCGGTTTTCTCAACTTCTAGCCGCATTTTTAATGTTTTTTCATTTTACAATGAATTCTTTAACTTTTACTGCCGTTGCCGCTTGATTAAATGGATCGGTGTACCAGAAAAGTCAAAGGCCTTCCGAATTTGATTTTCCAAATAACGCTCATAGGAGAAGTGCATTAACTCTGGATCATTAACAAAGATAACAAATGTTGGTGGTTCGGTTGCAACCTGTGTCCCATAGTATACTCGCAAACGCCGACCATTTTGTGTTGGAGTCGGATTGGCAGCAATTGCATCCATCAAAACATCATTTAACACTGCCGATTGGATCCGTTGACGGTGGTGTTGATATACTTCTTCGATCAATCCCGGTAATTGATTTAACCGTTGCTTTGTCTTCGCTGAAACGAAAATAATTGGTGCATAACTGAGGTACTGGAATTCTTGTCGAATCAAATTAGTGAAGTCTGTCATCGTTCGGTGATCTTTTTCTTTTAATGTATCCCACTTATTAACGACGATAATAACCCCACACCCTGCTTCGTGGGCATATCCAGCAATATGCTTATCTAATTCGCGAATACCTTCTTCTGCATTTAGGACAACAAGTACAACATCACTATCATCAATTGCCCGCATGGAACGCATTAATGAATAACGCTCAGTGTTCTCATAAATTTTTCCTTTTTTGCGAATTCCAGCAGTATCAACCATTGTAAATTTTTGTCCATCCGATGTTTCAAATTGAGTATTAATGGCATCACGGGTAGTTCCGGCAACGTTAGATACAATTACCCGGTTCTCACCTAAAATTGCGTTAACTAGTGATGATTTCCCGACATTAGGACGACCGATAAAGCTAAAGTGAATGGAGTCGTCTTCATCATTAGCGGCGTTATCAGGAAACTCTTTAATAACAGCATCCAAAAGATCACCCATTCCAATACCGTGAACACTTGAAACTGCATACGGTTCACCCAGACCAAGGGAATAATAATCATAAATATCACTACGCCGTTCTGGATTATCGACTTTATTAACGGCTAAGACCACTGGTTTATTGGAGCGATATAAAATTCGTGCCACTTGCTCATCAGCATCAGTCACTCCGTTCTCTACATCGGCAACGAAGATTATTACATCTGCTTCATCAATAGCAATTTCTGCTTGTTGGCGAATCTGTGTCAATAATGGTTGATCTGATATTTCAATCCCACCAGTATCAATCATGCTAAAATGTTTTCCTAACCATTCAGCATGAGCATAAATACGGTCTCGAGTAACTCCAGGAGTATCTTCAACAATTGAAATCCGTTCTCCTGCAATACGATTGAATAATGTTGATTTTCCAACGTTTGGACGACCAACAACTGCTACGATTGGATTTGCCAATCTTTCCACCTTCTTTCATTTTATTTTAAATGATTAAAGAGGGAGTGGGAAAGAAGTCACTTGCGACTTCGTCTTCCACCCCCGCGAGAATGGCTAGGCGTTCCAGCCGTTGATTTATCAACGTTCGGAATCCAGCCAGCTACCGCGCTACTGTATAAATACCTTTAAAAAAAGTAAAGAGACTGAGTTAATTCCCAGCCTCCCCTTAAAAGATAATTAATTTAAGAAACTAGTTCCGTAGGTCCTTAAGCTTGTCACCAATTAAGTCACCCATTGAGAAGCCACTTTCTTCTTCTGGAGCATTGTTCATGAAGCTCCGGTTGTTATTGTTACGACGTGAACGACGACGACCACGGTAGTTTTCACCGTTGTTATTGTTGTTTTCGTCTTCCTTTGGACGTTCTTCAAGAGCCTTCATTGATAAGCCAAGACGTTGGTGTTCAGGATCAACATTGATTACCTTAACTTGTACTTCTTGACCTGGCTTAAGAACATCTGCAGGTGTAGCAATGTGCTTGTGTGAGATTTGTGAAATGTGAACTAAACCTTCAACACCAGGGAATACTTCAACGAAAGCACCAAAGCTAGTCAAACGCTTAACAGTACCAGTTAATACGCTGTCAACTGGAGCCTTTTCTTCAATATCATCCCATGGTCCTGGTAAAGTTTGCTTAATGGATAATGAAATCCGTTCACGTTCAGGGTCAACGCTTAATACCTTAACCTTAACATCTTGACCAGCAGTCAATACATCAGAAGGCTTGTCAACGTGATCGTATGAAATTTCAGAAACATGAACTAATCCATCAACGCCGCCAAGGTCAATAAATGCACCGAAGTTAGTCATCCGTGCAACTTTACCTTCAACAACATCACCTGGTTGTAATTCAGCAAATACCTTTTCAGCAGCCTTTTCGTGTTGAGCTTGAATAATTTCCTTGTGTGAAAGAATCAAACGGTTTTCGCTTGGTTCGATTTCAACAATCTTAAATTCAAGTTCTTGGCCCTTAAATTGATTAAGGTCTTCAACATAGTGATCAGTAATCATTGAAGCAGGGACGAAGCCACGAACTCCAGCATCAACGACTAATCCACCCTTAACAGCTTGAGTGACTTTGGCGGTAATGTGTTCACCTTCATCAAATTTCTTTTGAATGTCATCCCATACCTTACGGGCTTCAAGACGACGGTGAGAAAGAAGGTAGCTACCATTTTCCTTATCGTTACCGATCTTAGAAATGACAACTAAGTCTAATTCGTCACCTACTTTTACAGCATCATTGATGTCTTCAACTGGCTTGGTTGATAATTCCTTAGCAGGGACGACACCTTCAACCCCTGCATCTTTAATACCAACGATAGCTTGACGATCGTCATCGATTGCCAAAACTTCACCCTTGACAACATCGCCCACCTTAACTTGTTCAATGCTATCAAGCGCTTCTAACATATCGTTTTTATTTTCGTTGTTTTCAGCCATTAAAAAAAATCCTCCTTGCAACAATCAACTCTAAAAGATATTTTACTAAAATTTGTTTCACATTTCCAGTATTTAGGCTAATTCATCTTGTGTTTTTTTAATTATTTTACTGATTTCACTCACAACTTCATCAATTGTCATATTTGTTGTATCCAATTTGATTGCATCGGGTGCTTGTGTAAGAGGTGAAACTTTTCGCGTTGAGTCTTTTTTATCTCTTAATTCAATTGCTTTTTGTAATTCTTCAAGCGACGTTGTATTAATCCCTTTTGCCTGGTTTTCAGCGTATCGCCGTCGCGCCCGTTCATAGGCACTCGCTACCATGAATATCTTTACGGGTGCTTGTGGTAAAACAGTTGTACCAATATCCCGTCCATCCATTACAATTCCACCATTTTCAGCAATTTGCCGCTGTTGCTTAGTCATCTCTTCGCGAACAGCTGGAACTGCCGCCACAGCAGATACATTTGCTGCTACTTTCGGCAACCGAATATCATGAGTCACCTCTTTGCCATCCAAGAAAACTCTTTGTTCAGTTTCACCAGGTTCAAAATCAATTTTTATTTGCCGAGCAATTTCAGCAACCTTTTTATCATCTTTTGGATCAATGCCCTGGTTTAATGCTGCTAATGTAACAGCTCGGTACATTGCGCCGGTATCACAATAGACATAATTAAACTTTTTTGCTACTAATTTGGCAACCGTACTCTTTCCTGCTGAAGCTGGACCATCAATTGCTACTTGCAATCCCTTACACATTATTAGTTATTCACTCCTCTATTTTCAATCCAATACACTACTTTATCAGAAAATTGCTGCTAATACTCTATTTTTAACGATAACGGTTTGTATTTTCTGTATTATTATTGTAGCGATTATAGGTTTGGTTATTGTTATAACGCTGCTGATAACTACTGTAGCGATTAGGAGTAGTCCGGTTTTGATACCCATTACCATAACGATAACTACTACTATATCGATAATAGCTACTACTGCTTTGCGGAGCACTATAACTTTGGCTGGTTTGCGTCGAACTTGATTCCTCAATACTTGAAGAAGAGGATTCACTACTACTTACACTAGATTCTTTCTTTGAATGCTCACTAGAGGTACTCGAACTGTGAGATTCTTTTTTTTTACTATTTTCAGAACTAGCAGCTACTTGTTCAGTTCTCACCGGATGATTAAAGGACTGTTTATTATTAATCCAATAAATAAGTGGTGTAGCGGCGAGAACGATAATTAACACGATTAAGATCGTAGTAATCATTGAATTATGTGATCGTTGCTTACGGTGTTCTGTTCGTGACAAATGGCCATCACTATCAAGATCTTCGTTATCTGTAAACTTTTTATCCCATAGTTCATCATTAGCTCGTCGGCTCTCTTTCCGTTCCTCACTCAAAGTAATCATGCCTCCTTATTTTGAGAATTAACATTCTGATTGTATCGCAAACTTTTGATGATTGTCTAGCAACAACATGAAACTTTAACTTTCGGTAATATTTAATAAGGCTTTTAAGCGGTCTTCCCATCCTACTTTATTATTTTCAGAAAGCGGCTGACTTACCGGCAAAATCAGTTTAGTTGTCCAATCTGAAAGCTCATAATCACAACAAAATTCATTTGAACCATCAAATTGCTCACCAAAGTATGTTAAAAGATATTCTCGTTTACAACCATTCTCTTTGATATAAGCAACCATTTCTTGCAATTCTTTTTCTGTTTGAATTTTACGTCGTTCGAACATCGTAATTATTTGCTGCGGTGTAAAAGAATGTTCAAGGTAAAACTCAAATAAAGATGCTTGCTCCCCCAAAACACTTGCTGATAACTTACCATTCTTAATCTGCTCTAGGACTGTAACTGGTGGGACATCCACGCTTGTTAATTGCCGTTGAATCATTTCATCCCCATTTGCATATAGAAGAACTGCCAAACTCTGCTTGCCATCACGCCCAGCTCGACCGATTTCCTGTAAATAATTCTCTAAATTACTTGGCAAATGATAATGAATAACGTAACGAATATCATTTTTGTCAATTCCCATCCCAAACGCACTCGTTGCACAAATTACCTGTAATCCATTATTCATAAATTGATTTTGAATTCGAAATCGTTCAATTGGAGCAACGCCAGCATGATAAGCTGCCACATTTAAATCGGTTTGGTTTTCAAGCCATTCTGCCATCTGAGAAGCCAGCTTGCGACTTGCAAAGTAAATAATCCCGGGACCCGTAAATTTTTGAACTAGTTTCAGAAGTTCACCATCTTTTTCCTTTTGAGTAGCGATGGACTTAACAGCTAAAAAAATGTTAGGACGGTCAACAGATTTAATTACTTGATAAGCAGTCGCCATCCCCATTTTTTTCAAAATATCCTGCCGAATACGGGGAGTAGCAGTTGCTGTCAACAGCAATGTTGTCGGCGATCCTAATTGTTGCCGTACTTCCTTTAGCAATAAATATTCAGGACGAAAATCAGGGCCCCACTGTGAGATACAATGAGCCTCGTCAATAACCATTAACGCAACCTTATTTTTCTTAAGTGCGGTTAAAACTTGATGGTTATCAAGCATTTCCGGAGAAGTAAATACAAATTTAAATGATTTCAAATTGCGGAGGACACTTGCACGTTCTTTTCCAACAAGCTGGCCACTTAACATAATAACTCGTTTTTCACCCTGCCGATGAAGACGGTCAACCTGATCCTGCATTAGTGAAATCAGCGGCGAAACAATGAGAATCGTTCCTGATAATAAATAAGCTGGCAATTGATACAAAAGCGATTTTCCGGCACCAGTAGGAAGAATCGATAAAGTATCTTTTCCTTCCAGTAAGGCATTAATTGTTTCTTCTTGGCCTGGACGAAAATCATCAAAGCCAAAATGACTTTGTAAAACATTTAGAATTTCTTGCTTATTTTTCATTTGTTATTCCTTGAAATATTTGATATAGGCGGTATTCATAAAAACTGGCAATTTGCTCGTCAAATTTCCATGCGGTCGGTTCGCCCTTATAGAATCGACTAAGTTCGTCACGCTTACTTTCTGGCAAAAGAATATCCCAATCTAGCTTGTCAGGAATAAGGATTGCCGCTTCTAGAAGATGCTCCCTAATTGTATTTTCTTTCAACCGTCGCTCTTGAGCAATCAGTTCAATTGGCTCTCCCTGGGTATATAAGTCAAACGTTACTTGGGCACTCCGGTTTAGTGGACTCTCATTGATCAGCGGAAGGAGCAATTGTTGCAGTGGACCAGGAAAATTACGAGCATAAGCGCTAACCGCTAACATCTCGTCATGACGTAAGTACTGGATATCATCGATTCTTATTTTCAATTCTTGCGCTGCTTGATTAATTGTCCATCCTGATCGCTGATAACCAATCATGACATTAAAAAGGTCTGTTGTCATTCGTGGATCTTCACTTTCCAAAGCGCTGCCAAACCGATGGAGATCAGTATAGAGAGTCTTAACCAGATCGTGATGATAATTTTGTCGAAACCACTGCTTCACCGCAACCATTTCACCATATGAAATCGCCAATGGAACATACTTTCTTTGATGATAAGAGAATTCTGATACGACTTGAATAGCTAAAAAAAGTCGTTGGATTATTCGTTGCGTATTGGTTAACCAGTACCAGTCGTAAAACGATGGGATGTAGAAACTCTCTTCTTCGTTTTTTAAAACTTTCGCGCCCTCTTCTGTAAGAATTGCTTGGGATTGATCATTAATCGCTAATAATTTATCAGCAACAAGTTGATTAATAAGCTGATCATATTCTTGTCGATTCAGTGTTCGATCTGCCCCTAACCACTCTAAGATTCCATACTGTCGAGCCCAAAAGAGAGTTGCGACTGTTCGCCGGCTTCGAAGAGTGTTTTCAATTACACGAATTCGCCGTGGCTGGTGATAGCTAAAAAAGCGCAATAATTTATTCACGGATTTCACCCCCTATATATTTATATACGTAATTTATTTAAAAATTCTACCATAAAAATAAAAGGCTAAGAAAAATCTCAGCCTCTTAATCTATCTTTTTAAATCATTCTATGCTGGTCTAGCCATGGACGCAACCGACCCGCGATAATTACATATACAATTGTAACAACCAAACCCTTAATAAGGTTAAAAGGCAACACACCGATCGCTACTAATTGAGATACGGGCAAAGTTGACTTCCAGTTCCAAACTGCCATATATAAAGGGGTAAGGATCCACAAATTAAGCAGAGACATTAAAACAGTCAACGTTACGGTTCCTAAAGCAATTCCGATAATAGCTTGTCTTTTATTACTCCAGTTATGATGACGCCATACCCAGCAAAACGGAAGCAGAAGAGCGAGGGATGAAATAAAGTCGCTGGTAACCCCGATTAATTCAGCTGGCGAAAAGCCGTGAATCATTCCATGAATTAAACATTTAATTGCAGCGATAATAATTCCGCCAACTGGCCCATAGATATATCCCCCTAGCAAAACAGGGACATCAGAAAAGTCCAGTTTAAGGTAGGGCGCCATCGGCAAAACTGGAAACTCAAAAAACATTAAAATAAATGCTAAGGCACCAAAACATGCTATACCTACCAATCGTTGAATACGTTGATGCGTTACTGTCATTAATAACAACCTCCATCTGAGATTGTCTCCATTTGGCATCCTGTATTAAAAAAGCGTTGCCGACTTAACATTTGTTTGTCAGCAACGCAAATAAACCATTTAAAGATTATTTAATACAGAAATCTTCTTTATACCAGACTGTACTGTCGGCTCTGGAATTACACCAGATCAACCATTAACAATGGGTTGCGGGCTGTCACCGCCGGTCGGGAATTTCACCACGCCTTGAAGACAAACGTTTTATATTTTTACAAGTCCTATTCTAATAGGCTTTTACTGTCATGTCAACGTTTATAACTTGGCTCAATTTCCGTGTTATTCCGCAGTTTTCCGTAGAACCAGGTATCTTCTGCCCCCTCAGTGCGTCCTCGGATTATTTCACAAATTCAATTTTACTTTTTCTTTAATAACTGCACTTCTTCAGGCTTTAATGCACGGAATTCACCCGGCTGAAGACCATATAAATTTAATGGTCCATATGTTTCACGATGAAGTTTAGTCACAGGATGTCCTACTGCCTTAAACATATTCTTAACTTGGTGGTTTCGTCCTTCATGGATTGTTAATTGAACAAGGCTTGTCTTCTTGGCACGGTCAACATTCAAGAGCTTCGATTTAGCCGGTTTTGTCTTTCGACCATCGATGACTACTCCTAAACGTAATTGTTTTAACTCATCATTTTTGACGATTCCTTCAACCTTAGCAACATAGGTTTTTTCAACTTCATATTTAGGATGCATCAGTTTATTTGCCAAAGCACCATCATTTGTTAGAAGAAGAATTCCAGTTGTATCATAGTCCAATCGGCCAACTGGATAAATGCGTTCATCAATCTCAGCATCATGAATAATATCAACCACTGTTCGACGGCCTTTATCATCATGAGCACTTGAGATAACGCCCCGCGGTTTATTTAACAAGTAGTAAACGTGCTGTTCGTGATGGATTGGAACACCATTTACTACAATCTCATCGTGAACGCCAACTTTAGTGCCAAGTTCAGTCACAATCTTGCCATTAACTGCAACTTTCCCTTGAAGGATAAGTTTTTCTGATGCCCGACGAGAAGCCACTCCTGCTTCCGCCATTGCCTTTTGTAATCGTTCCATTAATTATCGTCCTTTCGTTCTTCTCGCGCTTGTAACGCTTCGAGGAAAATATCACCATTAATATTACTCATTTCTAATTCATCTTGATCAGGTAGCGGTGGGAGTTCATCCAAATCGCTTAACCCGAAATAGTTTAAAAAAGCCGGAGTTGTTGAATATAAAAATGGCCGGCCAGGTGCATCCAAGCGTCCATGAGTGTCAACTAAACCACGAACCATTAATTTTTGTAATGATCCTGAACTTTGTACTCCCCGAATATCATCAATTTCTAGCCGCGTAATTGGTTGCCGATAAGCAACAATGGCCAATACTTCTAATAATGCTTTAGTCAATGGTACCGTTAACGGGACTTCAAAGTAATGTTTAATGACCTCTGCTAACTGAGGCTTGGTTGCTAAACGATAGGTCTGATCACTTTCAAGCAAGATAAAAGCAGACGCGGGATCATCTTCATACTTCTTTTTTAGCTCTTGTAATATTGTTAGAACAGCCGGTTTCATAAAACCAGAAATTTTTGCTAAATCGCCTAGGGTAATTCCTTCATCCCCACTAATAAAAAGTAATCCTTCAATCTGCGCTTGGTTGGTTAGTTTCGTATTCGTCACTCTTAGGTCCCTCCGCTAAAATTATTAGTTCAAACAAGCCACCTTGGTTAATAACAATCGCTTGATGCTTTGCCAGTTCAAGAATTGCTAAAAAAGTTGTAACTAAGCCATCGCGAGTATGTAAATCTTCAAACAAGTCTTCAAACCTAACCGGACCATCATGAATAATTTCAATCACGTGGTTCATTTGTTGACCAACGCTTACTTTTTCAGCTGCTACAGTTTCAACTAATGGATTAGCTAATTGTTGGCGGCGAAGAACGGCTGCAAAAGCTTGTTGCAAATCCGTTAATTTGATGCCCGGCTCCACGTGAGATTTTACCATTTCACGGGGAACCTGCATCGCAGGCCGAGTATACTCCTGTTGACGCAGATTTTCTTTATCTTTTAACCGATCTGCCGCTTTTTTATAACGTTGATATTCCAAAAGCTGTTCCACTAATTCTTGTCGGGGATCAATCTCCTCTACTTCTAGTTCATCATCCAATACTGGCGGCGAAGGTAACAGCATCTGACTTTTAATGTCCATCAGAGTCGCAGCCATTACAAAATATTCACCCGCGACTTCTAATTGGTGGCTTTGCATCTGGTGAAGGTAATCAAGGTATTGGCTTGTAATTTGCGAAATCTGAATATCATAAATATCCATTTCAGATTGCTTTATTAAATGAAGTAATAAATCTAGTGGCCCTTCAAAGTCATGAACCTTTATGACCGGTTGAAATGGATTTTGTGGTTGCACTTGCTTATTCATTATTTCTCTCCCACATGCTAATTATTGGTTGGGTTGCTAAGGTTCCCATGAGGCGTTTATGAGAATACTGATCGTGAACGCCATCTAATAAGGAAAAAATATTATGCCCCGTTCGTTCGCTTGGCGTAAATGATAAGCGGCGAACCAGTACATAACAATCTCCTATTTCTAGAATCACAATTCCAATAAAATGGCTATCATCCATGTCTTTCCACAAAAAGATTGGCCAATTATTAGCAAGTGCCCAGTCCATCTCCTCCATAAAGCGATTATCTTTTCGAAGGTCTTTTACTAAGGACAATAGACCTAGGGCGATTTTTTGGTAATCTTTTCGATAACGAACTAACATCGTATTTTCCTTTCTATGCACGCGGATGATATTTCATATAGTTAGCGGATAACTGTTGCGGCGAGACCTGTAAATATGGTTGGAGAGCCTTCATCGCGTTATAACCAAGGATTTTTTGGATTAATTGGACGTCGGCGCCATTTTCTATTAAATGAACAGCAAAAGAATAGCGCATAGTTTGAGGAGTAACTTCTTTTTTGATTTTAGCCTCACTGACCCATTCCTTCATTTTTTTCCAAATTCCTTGCCGCGTCAAAGGATAACCATGAGCATTTAAGAACACCCGCGTTTCGTGATCATCTCTGAGCAAACGTGGTCGACTGCGGTCTAGGTAGTCGGTAAGCCACTTAACTGCTGGTTGACTTAAGGGAATCATTCGCTCACGTTCATTCTTTCCCGTTAGTTGTAGAAGCTTAACGTCGAGATGAAGTGCTGTCAGATCCAAAGCAATTACTTCACTAACCCTCATTCCCGTTGCATCCATAATCTCTAACAACGCTCGATCACGAAGACCAATTGGGGTTGAAACATCCGGAACTGCTAGCAGTTGTTCAATTTCTTTTTCAGTTAAAATTACCGGTACAGGTGGTTGGTTGAAAGTATACTGGTGATCAATCATTTCCATTGGATTAATGGTTAGGTTATGGTGACGGATCATGTATTTATAAAATTGCCGTAAACTTGAAATCACACGATTAATTGTTGAATTAGCTTTCCCCTGCTGACGAAGACTATTAAGGAGGTCAATTAGCAAATAGTGGTCTACTTGTTGCCAATTAGTAATCCCTCGATTTTCTAAGTAAGTTACGGTTTGTTCTAAGTCACGTTGATAACTCATCAAGGTATTATCGCTTAATTGTCGTTCATCTTTTAAAAAAGCTAAAAACGCAGCCACTTCACTATTCATTAATCTTGATTCTCTTTTACTAGGATTAATTGACCGTTTTCTTGTTTTACTAATTTCTCTTTAAGCAAATGCCCAATAGCACGTTTAAACTGCCCCTTGCTTATTCCAAAGACATCGCGAATGATCGATGGGTCCGTCTTATCAGTGTATGGCAAGCGATGATTTATATCATGTTCTAACATTGTCAAAATCATTTGTGCATCTTCACCAATAGCTTGGTAGGCACGAGGCTTAAGGGAGAGATTAAGACTACCATGTGATGAAATCCCAATAACCCGCGCTTTAACCCGTTGACCTAATCGCGGTTCTTGGTCTCGTTCACTTGGATGGATGAATCCTAAACGATAATCATCAGTAATCACAAAGGTTCCACTCATCTTGAGGCGGTAAACCGTGGCATAAGTATCATGGTTGAGTAATCGTTTATCTGGAGCTGCTGAAATAGTTTGATAGATTTGATCATCTGCTAATTTACCCCATAGACGATCCTTATCATCAACTTGAAGGGACATTAATAAACGGTCACCTGGTTGTGGCCATAAGTGTTTCAAACTTGGCAAGTCATCTAAAGAGACAACAATATCCTTATTGGGAAGACCGATATCAACAAAAACTCCTAGATCACGACGAACATTAACTACTGTACCATAATCATAATGGTCAACCTGGATCGTTGGAATGTGCTCACAGGTCATCTGTAGTTGATGATCTTCATTTTCATAAACAAAGCCGCGTACCTGTCCACCAATATGTAATTCTTGAGGACTTTCACTTTTCGGTAATCGATATGTTTGCCCATTACGATCTGGTTGAACAAAATAATCGGTATCATTTTCATCAATCATTACCGCTGTAACAACTTTTCCTAATGCTGAATTCATTTTTATCACTTATCCTTTTTTATTCTATATCGATTTTACACGGTAAAAGCTTATTTTGCTAGTAAGATCAATGATTATCATTGGTATAAAAAAAGACCGGTTACCAATGACCGATCTTTTCGCAGACAATATTATAAAATATTAGTCGATAGTCTTAACACGCATCATGTTAGTTGCACCTGGTACACCTAAAGGAACACCGGCAACGATGATGATCTTGTCGCCCTTCTTAGCAAAGCCAAGTTCAACAGCCTTCTTAGCAGCTAAGTCGAACATTGTATCAGTGTTCTTCATTTCATCAACAACGTATGGTTGAACACCCCAGTTGATCATAAGTCCACGTTCTACACGTTCATTTGGAGTTAATGCAACGATATCAGCATTAGGACGGTACTTAGAAATCATCTTAGCAGTGTAGCCTGAAGCAGTGTAAGCAACAATTGTGTGAATGTCTAAGTCTTTAGCTGCGTTAGCAACAGCAGAACCGATAGTTTCAGTTACGTCAGACTTGTCCCAATCGAACTTTTCAGTACCGAATTCCCAAAGGTGGTTTTCAGCCTTGATGTCAATGTCGTTCATCATTGCAACAGATTCAACTGGGTAGTCACCGTTAGCACTTTCACCAGAAAGCATAGTAGCATCAGTACCGTCAAATACGGCGTTAGCAACGTCTGATACTTCGGCACGGGTTGGACGTGGGTTTTCTTGCATTGAGTCAAGCATTTGGGTAGCAGTAATAACTGGCTTACCTAATTCGTTACAACGCTTGATCATGTGCTTTTGAACAATTGGCACATTTTGGGCAGGAATTTCAACACCCATGTCACCACGAGGTACCATTAAACCGTCAGAAACAGCAATGATTTCTTCAAAGTTGTCGATACCTTCTTGAGATTCAATCTTAGGGAAAATTTGAACATCTTCCATGTTCTTTTCCTTAAGTAATTCGCGAATGTCAAGAACATCTTGAGCCTTACGAACGAAAGATGCAGCAATGTAGTTGATCTTGTTTTCCAAACCAAACCGAATATCGCTACTGTCCTTTTCAGTAATACCTGGTAAGTTGATTGATACACCAGGGGCGTTAACACCCTTCCGAGAACCAAGAACACCATGGTTTAAGACGTGACATACAAGTTCCTTGTTTGCATCGTCTTTTTCATCAATAACCATGTCAATTAAACCATCATCAAAAAGAACATGGCCACCAACATGAGTATCATCGTATAAGCCTGGGTAGGTAACAGCAATCTTGTCATGAGTACCTTCAATTGAAGGATCCATTGAAATGCGAACCTTGTCGCCAATTTCAAAGTTGATCTTACCTTCTTTTTGAACAGTAGTCCGAATTTCGGCACCCTTAGTATCAAGCATAAGGCCAACGTGCTTGCCAGTAATTTCTTCAGCCTTGTGTACGTTTTCGATCCGACCCAAGTGTTCTGGGTGGTCACCGTGTGAGAAGTTGAAACGGAAAATGTTAGCTCCCGCATTGATCAACTTAACGATCGTATCAACATCAGTACTTGCAGGACCAAGTGTACTTACAATCTTGGTTTTCTTCATAAATGAATCTCTCCTTTTGCATCTATAGCATCAATCACAATCTGTAATTGTATGCCTCATTTGCACACTGTTATGATAGCACTTTTCAAATAACGTGTCTTTATTTTTTATGCAAAAGGTTTTAAAAAAGCGCTATCATTCTAAAATTAGTTATTTTTTCTAACTGTTATTTAATTTTATAGCTTTCAGTGATTACTATTAAGCTGTTGTAAGACAACGTTTTCTTGGCCAAGAACGGCGACAAGCGCCTTTTTTGCTTTCTGAGAATTTTTTAACCATCGTTTTTGGTCAAGCAGGATCTTCTTATCGGTTGCTGGATAAAACAACAAGACAGGAATTGAACCATGGTATTCATTAAAAATATTATTTAACTCTTGATGCACCATCTCAGTGTCTAATGACGGTAAGATTCGTAAAACCCATCGTTGCTTGCGGCGTTTCTGTTGAACTTTTTTAACATCCTGCAATTGATTAGCAACTAATTGTAGACCCCGTCCCTCACGATATTCTACTCGACCTCTGACAATTAAAATCTTATTTGTTTCTAGTTGCTCTTTGAACTGCTGATATTGTTTAGGAAAGACAGTAATATCAATTGCTCCGGTCTCATCTGTTCCATTAACAAAGGCCATTTCTCGATGTTCACGTTTAGTATAAATAGTCTTAACGTGATTTGTAAGGACAATTATTGTCGTTTCTGAATTCGGGTATAAATCAGCAATTTTAGTTGCATGGAGCTGCTGTCCTAATTGGTAATATTGAGTAACCGGGTGGCCGGAAAGATACACTCCTAAGTATTCATTCTCCTTCGTTAAACGGGTCAACAGAGGGAATTCATTTCGTTGGTCAATTGCCGTTTGGAGAGCTGGATCGTCAAAATTAGCAAAACCAGCAAACAACTCAATCCCGGAAATTAATTTAGGAAGGGCGTCAATCATCTCCGCTCGGTTATATCCCATCTTATCAAAAGCCCCACTATAGATTAACGGTTCGATTAATTCTTGTTTTTGCCAACGTTCTGGAATACGCGCAATAAAATTACGAAGATCTGTAAACTTACCATTTTCCTGCCGTTCTTCCAGAATTGCGGCAATAAAATCACGACGTACTCCTTTAATAGCAGAAAAGCCAAAGTAAACTGTCTCATCATGCAACAGAAAGCTACTCTCACTTATATTGATTCGCGGACTACTAATCTTAACGCCAAATTGCTTTGCATCCCCCACGTGACGTTTCAATTTCTCAACATTAGTTTCTGCATTCATTAGGGCAGTAAAAAAAGCTGCAGGGTAATGAACTTTCAAATATGCCATCTCAAACGCCATCATAGAATAGGCAACTGCATGCGAACGATTGAACCCGTAATTAGCAAAGCGATCGATATATTCAAATACTTGGTGAGCAATTTGTGCTGAATAGCCGTGTTCTGTTGCGCCAGCAATAAATTTTGTCCGCATATCCTCCATTGTGGCCTTTTTCTTCTTACTCATTGCCCGGCGTAAAAGATCCGCCTCTCCTAAGGTAAAGCCAGCCATTACAGAAGCCAACTTCATTACCTGCTCTTGATAGACCAAAATACCGTAAGTTGGTCCCAGAATTTTTTCAAGTGAAGGAGCAGGATAAGTAATTTTCTCTTTTCCAGCTTTGCGGGCGGTAAAATGAGGAATATTTTCCATTGGGCCCGGACGATAAAGTGCATTCACTGCCACAATGTCTTCAAAATTCGTTGGGTGAAGATTGACCAATACATTTCTGATCCCACTTGATTCAAATTGAAAAATCCCTTCAGTTTTTCCTCGCTGGAACAGTTGAAGAGTCAACGAATCATTAAAGTTAATTTTTTGTAAATCAAAATTAGGGTCTTCTTGCCGAATCATTTGAAGGGTGTTATCCATGATTGAAAGGTTCTTCAATCCCAAGAAATCCATTTTTAATAGCCCCAGCGCTTCTACTGTGTCTTTGGCAAACTGCGTCATTAACAAGCCATCACTACCATCCTGCAACGGCACAACTTCATGTAGTGGCTGCTCAGAAAGGACAATTCCTGCCGCGTGAATTGAATAATGCCGCGGCAATCCCTCTAATTGCTGTGCAACTTGAATCAGCAAACGAAATTTAGGATTATCGTCAAGAAGATTTTTTAGTTGTTGTGACTCCTTTAATGCATCTTTGAGTGTCACGTGAAGGCCATGCGGTAATGCATCGATTAACCTTTGCATATCGTAACGGGGTAAGTTAAAGACCCGACTCACATCACGAACGACCTGTTTAGCAGCCAATGTCCCAAAAGTAATAATTTGGGCTACGCGTTGGTGACCATATTTTTGATGTACATACTGCAAAACTTCATCACGCCGATTATCAGGAATATCTAAGTCAATATCGGGCATTTGAGCTCGTTCTGGGTTCAGAAAGCGTTCAAATAATAAGTCGTATTGCAAAGGATCAACTTCTGTAATTGCTAAAGCATAGGCAACTAACGATCCCGCAGCTGATCCTCGTCCAGGGTCGGTCGTAATCTTTTGCTGGTGAGCAAAATTCATTACGTCCCATACAATTAAGAAATAATCATCAAAGCCCATTTCATGGATTACTTTTAATTCCATCGCTAAACGTTCTTGGTACTGTTGAATAGTTTTTCCTGGTGCTACTCGTCTTTTTTTCAATCCTTGAATACATAGAGAACGTAAATATTGTTGAGATGGTATCCCTGCTTGATTTTTAAAATGAGGAAGGACCGGGGCCCTAAATTGAAGTTCAACGTTGCACAGGGCTGCTACTTCAACTGTCTTTTGCGCGGCTGCACTAAGCCCCTTTGCATTGTAATCTTGGACAATCTGTTCTTTCGAATGAAGATAATGTTGTCCTCTTCGTCCCGCTTCTATTGTCGGATCTTTTAACTCAACTCCGGCATCAATTGCTTGTAAAACCCGACTAGCAAAAAGGTCATTAGCATTTAAATAATCAACTGGAGACGTCCCTACTAATGGCAAAGATAATTGTTTTGATAATTGTTGCAAGGTATCTATTTGAACGTCATCTAACCGCGAATTGACTCCTAACAGAACGCTATCATCATCCCCCAGATTAGCAAGCTCAGTTAAAATTGATGTTGGCTGAGCAAGTATACTAAAAACTGTACTTTGTGGAGGAATAATTATAAACAATTCACCCAATAAAGGACTAATTTGTGCAATCGTTAAAGGTATTTTTTTATCTTTTCGTGTTTGCTGAAGCGTTGATAGGTCCATCAGATGCTGGTACCCTCGTTGATTCTTAGCTAGAAATACTAAATCTAGCTTGGTACCATCCGTCTCATTTAATGCAACTACCAGCCGCAAGCCGAGAATGGGTTTAATTCCTGCTTTTTTAGCTGCATTATAAAATTCGACAGCCCCATATAAAACATTTTCGTCTGTTAACGCTAATGCCTTATACCCTCGTTCCTTAGCCGTTGTAACTAGGTCAGAAATCCGGGTTGGACTTTTTAGCAAACTATAACTACTCTTAACATCTAAGGGCGTAAAATCCACTTCATTTCACCTCTCAATAAAATTATATCAAATCAAACTAAATAGAGAAATTAACCCAACCCTTTCAAAAGCATTAATAAATATGCTAGAATATGGTATGACTTCAAAGGGGATGACCAACATGAACTTTTTATCAAAGAATATCGTGGCTGGTATTTGGGCACTTATTCTGGGTGAGGTCCTAGCTTACATCACAAGTCAACTAGAATCGATGACACCAGACTACACCCTCGTCGGCTGGTGTTCTGTAATTATGGGATTAGTCGTTATCAATTGTGTGGATAAAATTACCGCAGATGCAAATCCTAGCAAAAATGAAGATTAATTAAAAAGGATTGAGTCCAAACTGGCTCGATCCTTTTTAATTTATTTATCTTCTTCCGCAGTCAACCGCACAATCTCAAGCAGGGTGTCCAATGCGCGTTCCATTGTTTGCAGTGATACATATTCAAAACGTGAGTGCATATTTTCTCCACCAGCAAAAAGATTAGGAGTTGGTAAGCCCTTGTAAGAAATTGTTGAACCATCCGTCCCGCCACGAACTGGATAGATATCAGGTTTAATGTCTAGATTTTCCATAGCTTTCTTCGCAATTTCAACAACTTCCATGTGATCTTTAAGCGCATCTTTTAAGTTGTAGTATTGGTCGTAAAGATTCATCGTTACTAGGTCTGCACCAAGTTCATCATTTAAGCCAGCAACAACCCGTTCGAGTAAATGCTTCCGTTCAATAAACGTTTGCTTATCATGATCACGAATTAAATATGTCATTGAAGCATGATCAACAGTTCCATCAAACTTGTATAAGTGATAGAATCCTTGCCGTCCATCTGTTCGTTCAGCTCGATCATGTGCTGGCAAGCTATTTTGCAAGTCAATTGCAACCTGAATAGCATTGATCATCGTTCCCTTAGCAACCCCTGTGTGAACATCTTTTCCTTGAATCTCAATTTCTGCCTGAGCTGCATTAAACGTTTCATATTCCAATTCGCCAAGTGGACCACCATCAACCGTATAGGCAAAATCGGCCCCAAAATCCTTAACATCAAAATGATCAGCCCCGGTGCCGATTTCCTCATCAGGTCCTAAGCCAATCTTAATTGTTCCGTGCTTAATTTCAGGATGAGCCATCAAGTAAGCAGCCATTGTAACAATCTCCGCTACTCCTGACTTATCATCAGCCCCAAGCAAAGTAGACCCGTCAGTAGTAATTAAAGTATTGCCCTGATATTTTTTCAATGATGGAAATTCAGTAGTAGTTAAGACATATTGACCATCTTTATCAAGTTTAATATCTGACTCGCCATCGTAATCTTCAACAATCTGTGGATTAACATTATGGGCATTAAAATCTGCAGTGTCGACGTGGGCAATGAAGCCAACCGTTGGTACATCCTTGTCAATATTACTTGGAATTGTGGCTACCAAATATGAACTTTGTGGATTAATATGAACATCACTCAACCCTAAAGATATCAATTCAGCTTTTAATTCATTTAAAAATGCAGTTTCTTTAGGATCAGAAGGAATTGTTTTTGAATCTGGATTTGACCTTGTTTCAGTTTTAACATACTTCAAAAAACGTGGTAATAACCCCTCATACTTTTCCTCACTCATGATTAGCATCTCCTTATCTAAAACCTATTTAGTAATAAAAGTAAACGGCTCTGTATTAACTCTACTCTCTCGCACCTCAAACTGCCAATTATTTTCATTCTTCCACTGGGTGATTAAGTTAGCAAGCTGGTGGGCAGCTACCACTTCAATATGATGTCCAGGATCAATAACAACAAGGTGATTAGCAATCATATCGTGCGCAAAGTGGTAACTTACATCCCCGGTGACATAAGCGTCTGCTCCAGCTTCAAGAGCTTGTTGATAAAAGTCTTGACCAGCACCACCAAGTACTGCAACACGTTTAATCTCTCTCTCTTGGTCAAGCGGGTTGACAATTAACCGTAATCCGCGGATGGCAAAAACATCCATACAATAATTTACAAATTTTTGCGGTGTTAATGGTTCATTCAGCTCACCAACACGCCCCATCCCAACTGGTTCACCGCTTATTGGATCATTTCCTGCGGGCACTAAAGGCATAGTATTAGTTAGGTGAAGTTGATCTGCTAACCAGTCATTCATTCCGCCATTAGCGGTATCCAAATTAGTATGAGCTGCATAAACAGTAATATTATTCGTCAAAAGTTTAGCGTACATTGCATTTTGCGGATCCCGCGTATCTAGATCTTTTGCTGGATGAAACATAATGGGATGATGAGCAAAAATAAAGTCAACATTTTGCTCAATTGCTTCATCAACCACTTCTGGGCGAACATCAAGGGTGGTCATTAGTCGAGTAATCGGGAGATCTGGATTACCAATTTGTAGACCGACATGATCCCATTTTTCTGCTAGTTGCGGATTAGCAAATTTTTCAAAACGCGCAATTAATTGGTTACCGGTTGTCATCGGCGATCGCTTCCTTTACTTGTGATAAAAACTGATTTATCTCATTAATCTTTTTTACTGGTGGCTGTTGAGCTTTTTGCATCTGATCAATAACATGGGCTTCACGTTGAAGATATTCTTGCCATTTTTTCCTAAAAACAGGCCCTTTGTTTTCCAATAAAAATGGCCCAAAGTCAAGTTCATACTTACTGTATCTAAACGGGACAACTGATGGCTCCGCAACGATAATTTCATAAATATGATTGTCTTCTTCAATTATTTTTTCGGTCATTATTTGGTAATGATTATTCATTAACCATTCACGCAATTGACTTTCCCCTACATTTGGTTGAAGGACAAGTCGCTTAATTCCTGTTAACTTATTCTTGTCTTTCTCTAAAATAGAAGCAATCAAACTCCCACCCATTCCGGCAATCGTAATTGTATCGACTTTATCTGCCGGTTCAATCGCTGCTAAGCCGTCTGCCAACCGTGGGATAACCTTTCCTTCTAATTGGTGGTCTTTTATTTCATGAACAGCATTTTCATAAGGACCTTTTACTACTTCTCCAGCAATTGCAAAATCAATTTTACCATCTAACACTAATGCTGCTGGTAAATACGCATGGTCAGAACCAATATCAGCCACCCGCGCACCTGCTGGAACAAGGGAAGCAACACATGCTAAACGTGCTGATAAGTGCTTTTCATCCACAAAAATCATTCCTTTATCTATTTAATAAATTAATTATAACAAAAAGAGGAAGCAAGATAGCACCCACTTAGGAGTCCTATTCTTACTTCCTTATAATTTACGCAAGATGGTCTAAAAATTCACCAATCCGTTTAATGGCTTCTGTTAGGTTTTCATCAGAGGAGGCATATGACAGACGAACATAACCATCGCCACCCTTACCAAATGCACTACCTGGTGTTACTCCAACTTTTGCTTCTTTAGCAAGCTGCTTTGCAAAGGCAACATCGTCAGTTCCGAATTGGGCTGGAATCTTAGCAAAAAGGTAAAAGGCCCCTTCAGGAGTTAACATTTCAAAGCCTAATTTCTTAAGACCAGCAACGAGTAAATCACGGCGATGCTGGTAAATCTTTCGAAATTCTAATGGATCATCCAACCCATTTGTCAGTGCTTCAGCTGCTGCAACTTGAACGTTATTAGTTACTGTCGTGACTAAGAAAGCATGCATCTTTGAAATATTAGCCATGATCTTAGCTGGAGCAGCAACATATCCTAAACGGTAACCAGTCATTGCGTGAGATTTTGAAAGTCCAGAGATGAAAATCGTCCGCTCTGGAATCATGGTAGCAATTGAATAGTGCTCTACCCCATAGACTAATTCGCTATAGATTTCATCAGCAATCACATATAAATGATGCTTCTTAATTACTTCAGCTAATCCTGCTAGAACTTCTTGAGGATATTCACGACCAGTTGGGTTGCTTGGGTAGTTAAGAATAACGGCTTTGACGCCTTTTCCCTCTTCTTCAAGGACTTCTTCAAGCTTTTCTGGAGTTAGAACAAAATTATCTGCTGAAGTATCAACCTGAACAACCGTTGCTCCTGTCATTTCAATCAATGGGAAATATAGGGAGAAAATCGGGGTAGGAACCACAACTTTATCTCCAGTATTAAGAATTGCAAATAAGGTTGCATCGAGGGCTTCGGTTGCTCCCACAGTTGCAATTATTTCTGTTTGCGGGTTATAGTGCACATCACGAGTATTCTGAATATAATCACTGATTGCTTCAAGTAATTCTGGCTTTCCCATTTGTGGAGCATAATGAGAATCATCTTCCTCAATACTTCTAATGGCTGCTTGCTTAACGTGTTCAGGAGTTGCCATGTCTGGTTCTCCTAATGTTAATTTAATAATCCCCGGAATCTTTGAAACTTCTTTGTTGAATTCACGGATACCTGATGGCTGTAACGCATCTAACTTATGACTAACAGTTCCATATAAATCAGCAGATAGTTCTGGCATTGTTCGATCTCTCCTCAATTTTTATTTATAATAGATTTAAAAAACGCTTTATAAAAATTTTACCCGAACAATTGAATGTTTTCAATATAAAAATAAGATTTCTCTCATTTATTTTAAATAAAATTAAAAAGCAGCTTAAGATAATTAATTAACTCAAGTTGCTTTTTGTGTAAATTCATCTTTTTACATATATATTTTTATTCTAAGAAATCTTTTAATTGCTTAGAACGTGATGGGTGACGTAATTTTCGGAGCGCCTTAGCTTCAATCTGACGAATCCGTTCCCGAGTTACCCCGAAGACTTTTCCGACTTCTTCAAGGGTCCGTGTTCGACCATCATCTAAACCAAACCGAAGCCGAAGAACGTTCTCTTCACGATCGGTTAATGTATCCAGAACATTTTCAAGCTGCTTTTTCATCATTTCATAAGCAGCATGGTCAGCTGGACTCGTTGCATCTTGGTCTTCAATAAAGTCCCCTAAATGAGAATCATCCTCTTCACCAATAGGCGTTTCAAGTGAAACTGGTTCTTGGGCAATTTTAAGAATATTCCGCACCTTCTCAGTTGGCATATCCATTTCTGCACCAATTTCTTCTGGTAACGGTTCACGACCTAAATCTTGAAGTAATTGCCGTTGAATCCGGATTAATTTGTTAATAGTTTCAACCATATGAACCGGAATCCGAATTGTCCGTGCTTGATCAGCAATCGCCCGTGTAATAGCCTGACGAATCCACCAGGTAGCATAAGTAGAGAACTTAAAGCCTCGCCGGTAATCGAATTTTTCAACGGCTTTCATAAGTCCCATGTTACCTTCCTGGATTAAATCAAGAAACTGCATCCCACGGCCAACATAACGCTTTGCAATTGAAACAACTAACCGTAAGTTTGCCTCAGCTAGTTCTTGTTTAGCTACTTCATCACCTTTTTCAATCCGTAAAGCAAGCTGGACTTCTTCATCAGCCGTCAAAAGGTTTACACGACCAATCTCTTTCAAATACATCCGCACAGGATCGTTAATTTTAACCCCAGTTGGTGCTGATGTATCCTTCATGGCAGATTGTGATAATTTTTCAGTAGCTTTTAAAGCACGAGGATCTGGATCCCCATTTTCATCGACAACACTAATTCCGGCATCTTCAATATTTTGAAGTAAATTATCAATCCCATCAGCGTTCAATTCAAATGGTTTAGCAATTTTAGTAGTTAATTCATCGTATTCAATCTGCTTTTGCTTCTTGTAATTACGAATTAACTTACCAACTGCGGTGTCATATTCTTGTTGGTCGAAATCGGCGCTGTTAGAAATAACAATGTCTTTTTTCTTGCTCTTTGCCATATTAATTAGTCTCCTCCGTTTTTAAGCGTTGCTGCTGCTTTAATAATTTTACCAGTTCAATCGTTAATTGCGTAGCTAATTCTGTATTATGCAGTGAATTAGCTTCTTTTAACTGGGCTTGCTTATCTGCAATTCGCGCAGCTAACGGTGTTTGTTCTGTGATCATATGGATACAATCATCAATTGCCCGCATATCAACTTCTTGATCAACATTTAAATTTTCAATTTGTCCAAGAGTACCTTGTAAACTACTTTCATCTAAATAATCAAGAAAGTCAGCGGTTGAATACGATCCGTTTTCAGAAAAATAACTTGCTGCTAATAAATACAAGGTTTGATATTTTTCATGTGCAAAATGAAAATCGTGATCTGATGTTACATGCATCCACACTTCACGATCATATAGCATGTACCTTAGTAAGATCTGTTCCGCTAATTCAGTCCTACTAAGTTTAACTTTTCGATGTTCTTCTTCACTAGTTTGTTGAAACTGTTGATGACGCACTAGTGAAGGCTGTTGCTTAATCCATGGCTGATTATGAATTCCTAGTTGCTGTCGCAATTGATCTAACTGCGTCTTTAAGGTTTGCCGATCTAAATTGAACTCACTTGCTAACCGTTGCAAGTACATATCTTCTTCTAAGGGAGCTTGAACTTGAGCAATTGCCTTCAGTGCTTGATTAAGATATTGCATCAGCTCATTCTGATTATCTAAATTCTTCCCATTTCTTAAAAAGCGCAGGTAAAATTCTGTTGTTGTTTCTTCCTTATTAGTAAGATAGGCGTTAAATTGCTGTGGACCATACTTTTGAACATATTCATCTGGATCAATTCCAGCTGGTAATTGGACAACCTTCACCTGCAGCTGATTAGGTCGATGATCATTAACAAGGCTGATTGCACGATCAATTGCATTTTGTCCCGGTTGATCTCCATCATAGCAAATATCTAATTGCTTTGTAGCACGACCAATAATCGCTACTTGCTCTTCGGTAAAACTGGTCCCCATTGAAGCAATTCCATTTTCGATTCCTGCGGCAAAAGCAGAGATCACATCCATAAATCCTTCAAATAAGTATAATCGACCATCTTTACGGGCTGCTTTTCGTGCAATGTCAAAATTAAATAATGTCCGTCGTTTGTTGAAAATTGGTGTCTCAGGACTATTTAAATATTTAGGTAAATTTGTTTTACTGGTATCGATTAATCGACCAGAAAAAGCAATTACCTGCCCTTGACCATTTTTTATCGGATACATTATCCGTTCAATGAACCGGTCTCGCAACTCTCCCTGTTGGTCTTCACTAAAAAGCCCACTTTTTCTTAGCAATTGGTAATCAACTTTTTGCTGCTGGAAGAACGGCTTTAAGATTCGCTGATCAGGAGCATAGCCTAAGCCAAATTGCTCAATCAGTTCTTCACTCATTCCCCGTTTTTTTAAATAATTAAGTGCAACTTGCCCAGCCGGTGTATTTACCAATATATGGTGATAAAGTTTAGCTGCTTTATCATGAAGATCAAACAGCTGTCGATTCTCGTTATTTGATGGTTTAGCCGGAACGCTAACATATTGTTCAGGAATCTTGATATTACTATCGTTAGCGATCTCCTTAACTGCATCGACAAAATCGATATGCTTTAACTCCATCAAAAATTGAAATACATTTCCGCTCCGGTGACATCCAAAACAATAGAAAAATTGTTTTTCCTCATTCACTGAAAAAGAGGGGGTCTTTTCATCATGAAAGGGACATAACCCAATTAGATTTTTTCCAGCCTGATGCAGTTGGACATAGCGCCCAATTACATCACCAATATCAACTGAATTTCGTATTTCATCAATTACATTACGCGGTATCTTTGCCATTGATCCACCTCACTTAGTAAGCGAACAGCAACGAAATGAAAGGTCGCAACCTAACGGAATGCGACCTCCACCTATTTTTACATTTAACTAGTATCTATAATACCACAAGTTAGCAGCAATACAATTAAAACGTCTTATTTTACAATCAAGTTATCCAAGTTACCAATTAATGATGCTTGATTAGCCAAAATACTTAATTGGGCCAAACGATTATTACGAATATCTTCATTCTTATCCATAATCATATTTTCATCAAAATATTCACTAATTATTGGTGTTAAAGTCCGTAAGGCTGCAAAGTTTTCACTTACTGTCTGTTGATTTTCCTTAATCAATTCTGAAACAGCTGTGTGCATCTTAGCCTCAGATGGGTTCTCAAATAAATTAGGATCTACTACAAGCTCACTAACTGGACGTTTATCCTTCTTTGCAATCCGTAATACCCGGGTAAGGGCTTCAATATCTTCTTTAAAGTTATCATCATCCTTATGATCGGCGATAGTTTGAATAGCTTCAAGGATATTAGCAATATCATTTTGACGAGTATCGGTAGCTGCATCAATGATATCGTGACGAACCTTTTGACCATGGAATAATTGCTTAATCCGGTCCAAGAAGAACGAACGGACTTCATCACTATTTTTATTCAAATCAAAGGAAACATTGATTTCAGCGTTTTCAAAGGCAGGGGCAATTTCTGATTGAATACTTAATAATGGAAGGTGCCAACCACGATCGGCGATGATCCGGACAATTCCAAATGCCTGCCGACGTAAAGCATAAGGGTCATTTGAACCGCTTGGAATCATATCAACTGCAAAGAAACTCATGATACTGTCAAGTTTATCGGCAATTGCTAAGACCGCGCCAATCTTAGTTTGTGGCAATTTCCCTTCCGCAGAGATTGGCATGTAGTGTTCACGAATAGCTGTGGCAACATCATCTTTTTCACCGAATAGCTTAGCATAAATTTCACCCATAATTCCTTGCAACTCAGCGAATTCACCCACTATTTGCGTAGTAAGGTCAAATTTATAAATATGTGCTGCTCGATCAAGGTCTGCTAGTTCTTCATCTGAAAGATTTAGTTGCTTACCGAGAACATTCGCAATCACTGCGACCCGCTGCATTTTGTCATACATTGAACTAATCTTATCATGGAAGCTAACTTTCTTAAGTCGTTCCACATATTCATCAATTGTCAACTTCTGATCTTCTTGATAGAAGAATTGAGCATCTTCAAGCCGAGGAACAAGAACCCGTTCATTTCCTTTAATAACATTATCAAGGTAGTCTGTGTTACCGTTGCGAACAGAAATAAAGTGCGATAAGAGGTTACCATCTTTATCCCGTACACAGAAGAATCGTTGGTTATCCTTCATGGACGTAATTAGGACCGGGTCAGGTAATGCTAAGTACTTCTCATCAAAAGATCCAGCAAAGGCAGTTGGCCATTCAACTAGGTTATTAACTTCTTCTAGTAAGTCCTCATCCCAATCAACTTGCCAGTTGTTTTCACTGATAATTTTAGTAATTTGGTCCTTAATTAAGTTCTTTCGCTTTGTTTGATCAGCAATAACGAAATCATTATTTAAGGTTTCTTCATAATCATCAGCCTTGGCAATTTCAACTGGATGACCTAAGAACCGGTGACCTTGTGTTTCTCGACCAGCTTCAACGTCCAAAATATTAAATGGAACGACTTCACCATTTAATAATGAAACTAGCCACCGGATCGGACGAATAAATTGTAAGTTGTTGTAGCCCCACTTCATCAAGGTTGGGAATGTCATCGAAGTAATAACTGCTGGTAATCCTTGAAGAACTTCAGCAACAGTTTTTCCAGCAATATGCTTTTCAACAAAAACATATTCAACGCCTTTTACTTCTTTGAATTCAATATCTTCAACAGAGGCACCTTGTCCCCGGGTAAAACCAACTGCAGCTTTGGTCCAATTACCATCAGCATCTTGCGCAATCTTTTTTGCAGGACCCTTAACTGATTCATCAATATCAGGTTGCTTATCACTTAAGCCATGGATTAGTAATGCCATCCGTCGTGGAGTAGCGAATTCTTGAATATCATCAAAAGTAATCCGTTGTTCTTTAAGGTACTTTTCTACTCGTTCGTGTAACTGTTTAATACTTGGTGTTACAACGTGAGCAGGCATTTCTTCAACACCGACTTCTAATAAGTATGTATTTGCCATCTTACTTTTCCCCCTTTTGTGCTTTCTTAGCTGCTTGCTTTGCGGCCCGTTCTTTTGCTTTTTCCGCTTTTTTTGTATATTCTTCAACTGTCTTTTGGCGAACTGCTTCATCATGAATCAGTGGGAAGCCACGTTTACGCCGCTCTTCAACAAAGGCTTTTGCAATTGATTTTGCCATAATTCGAATACGGTGAAGATAACCAGCACGTTCGGTAACCGAAACAGCACCACGCGCATCTAGCAAGTTAAAGGTATGACTACACTTTAAAACATAATCATAAGCTGGGTGAACCAATCCAAGCTTAATTAAACGTTTAGCTTCTTTTTCGTAATCATTAAAGTCTTGCAGAAGCATATCTTGGTTACTTTCTTCAAACGCATACTTAGAATGTTCATATTCAGGTTCTTGGAAGATATCACCATACAGAACACCATCCGCCCACTCTAAGTCATAAACTGAGTCAACGTTTTGAATATATTCAGCCAACCGTTCAAGTCCATAAGTAACTTCGGCGGCCACTGGGCTCATTGGCAACTCTCCAACGACTTGGAAGTAAGTAAATTGAGTAACTTCCATTCCATCAAGCCAAACTTCCCAACCAACACCGGCACAGCCCATTGAAGGGTTTTCCCAGTTATCTTCAACAAACCGGATATCATGCTCTAAAGGATCAATTCCTAACTTTTTTAAACTTCCTAAGTATAATTCTTGAATATTATCAGGAGAAGGCTTCATTAATACCTGAAATTGGTGGTGTTGGTAAAGCCGGTTTGGGTTTTCACCATAACGACCATCAGCAGGCCGCCGTGAAGGTTCAACATAAGCCACATTCCATGGTTCAGGACCAATTGCCCGCAAGAAAGTGTAAGGACTCATTGTCCCCGCACCCTTTTCGTTATCATAAGCCTGCATTAACATACAGCCTTGATCTGCCCAATATTGTTCCAATGTAAAGATAATATCTTGCACGGTTAATTTTTTCGTCATACTTTACTTCTCCTTTCAATGAAAAAGTCCCTACAGTATCAAATAATTGATACTGTAGGGACGAAGTTAATCGCGGTTCCACCCTACTTTTTTACATCTCTGTAAAACAGCTTAGTTTAAGCGGCTGTTAGAGTGCCAAGGATAAATAAACTACAAGGCTTGCACTATCCCCTGATCGCTGATTTGGTTTATCCATAATCTCTGTCATTGCCAATATTCAATTAAACACGCTCTTATAATAGAAAAATATTTTACAAATGTCAATCGTTCATTGATAACTTTCCGATATTTTGTTCCCACTTATTCATTTGTCTAATGAACCGTTTCGCCTTCAAGTTTAGTCCAACCTCGTTATCATAAAGAGTATCCAAGACTTGTTGGAGGCGTCGTTTAGTAGCTGGATTAATCCGAATAGAATTCAATTTCTGCAAGTTAATTGTGGCGAACTGTTGGAGATAATAAACAGTTTTACGGTCAAGGTGAAGACGATGTTCATCAAGTGACCAGTGATTCTGACAAAGCATTCCTCCATATTGTTCAGAGAAGTCTAAAGCCAGATCATTGCGGCCACAAACAACACACCGATCCCAAATTGGTGCTACACCAAAAGCAACTAACAGCTGTGTTTCAATAATATTTGTAATTATTTGCTCATCTAATCCTTTTTCGATTAAGTCTAAGGCTGCAGCAACTTGATTAAACCAGCCACCAATGCTTCGACCGTCATTAAAAGCACTGTCAACTAATGCCAAAATATACGTAACATATGCATTTTTGCTAATGTCACTTGCAATATTCTTGTATTGGCTAGTATCACTTGCTGTATTAATAAAACTTAAGCCATTTTCATCAAGCGAGCCAATGTATGTACCATGGGTGAATGGCAGGATATCAGCAGTCATCCGAAAGCCTCGTTTTTTAGCATTTTTCACAAAAAACATTGCCGGCCCAATCTTATCAGTGAGCATTTTTACTAATAGGTCGCGTTCACGATAATCCTGTCGGTACATAATGATCCCAGTAAATTGTGTGGTTACGCGTGCCATGTAACCATCATCCTTTTAATAGTCTTTATTCCGATAACCATAGTCTTTTAGCATTGCAGACTTATCACGCCAGTCAGGAACAACTTTTACCCATAGTTGAAGAAATACTTTGTCACCAAGTAATCTTTCAATATCTTGCCGGGCCATTGTCCCAATCTTTTTCAGCATTTTTCCACCTTTACCAATAATAATTCCTTTTTGGCCCGGACGTTCAACAATAATATTGGCCGAGATATGAATATGATTTTCATCCTCACGCTTTATCGATGTTACATCAACAGCTACTGAATGCGGCACTTCTTGTCTCGTCAGCAAAAAGACCTTTTCACGGATCATTTCTGCAATCACAAAGCGTTCAGGGTGGTCACTTACTTGATCGGCTGGGTAATACTGCGGACCATTGGGAAGGATCTTAATAATGTCATTGATTAAGTTATTCACATTATTTCCCTGCAAAGCAGAAATTGGCACAATCCCCTTAAATGGAAGGGTATCTTTATACTGGTCAACAATTTCAGGCAGGTCATTGGGATTGATTTGATCGATCTTATTAACAACTAAAAAGATTGGCTGATTAACTTTCTTTAAGCGTTCAATAATAAAGTCATCACCGGGGCCGCGCTTCTCAGTTGCACTCACAACAAATAAGACAGCATCCACTTCATCTAATGCTGACATTGCTGATTTTTCCATAAAATCACCTAATTTAGTAGATGGTTTATGAATTCCTGGCGTATCAATAAAAATAATCTGGGCTTCTGGACTTGTATAAATCCCTTGAATCTTATTACGCGTTGTCTGTGCAACATTACTCATAATTGCTACCTTTTGACCAACAACATAATTCAATAAAGTTGATTTTCCAACATTTGGGCGCCCAATAATTGCCACAAAGCCAGACTTATAATTTGGATTATCCATATTAAAACTTCCTATCTAATAATTGCTAATATACGGGGGATAAAAATAATTAGCCCCACCAAGACTGAAAATATCGCTGAAATCAGTACCCCACCAGCGGCCACGTCTTTAGCTTTTTTTACATTTAATTCATAATGGTGGTCAACAATCAAATCTGTAACAGCTTCGGTAACCGTATTAAGAAATTCAGATGTAAAAACAACAAAGATTGCCAATAAAATCCATAACCATTCCATTGCTGAAATATGCAATAAGATCGACATGATAATGGCTAAGCAGGCCGCTAAAAGGTGGTACCGCATATTACGCTCTTCACGTAACACTTGGATAATTCCATCGATTGCGTGACACATTGCTTGAATTAAGTGATGATTTTTCTCAGTTTGATGTTTATCGCGTGAGTCCATAACCGTCTAGTATCTCCCGTTGTAATTTAAACATTTTTTCTTCATCTGTCGGCTTTTCATGATCATATCCATTTAAGTGAAGGAAGCCATGAACAGCTAAAAATCCTAACTCTCGATCAACTGAATGGCCTAAAAATTTTGCTTGTTCTGCTACCTTATCGATGGAAATAAATAAGTCACCTAAGTTAACAGGAATTTCAGCAGCCATTTCAGGATCCATAATGATTGGTGTTTCATCTCCCGCCTCTTCTGCGGCAAAACTTAAAACATCAGTTGCCCGATCAACATTACGATACTGGGCATTTAATTTTTTTATCTCCGGATTATTTACAAATGTTAAGGACATTTCAGTATTTTCTGATAAGGAAAGTTCTTTAGCAGCATACTGTAATAAGTCCCTTACCATCTCCAATTGTTCATTTGGAAGCTGTGCTGTTGTTTGATCGAAAATTTCCAAGTCCATCATTTTTCCTCTTTTTTCTCTTTATCTTTTTCTGCTAATTGTTTTGATGTTTGGTCCTCATAAGCAGTAATAATCCGTGCTACAACTGGGTGACGAACAACATCTTCTGCACTAAATTTAACAAACTTAATTGACTTAATATTATTCAGAATTCGTTGCGCGTTTACAAGACCACTGCGAGTCCCATGAGGAAGATCGATTTGTGAAACATCCCCATTAATAACCATTTTTGAACCAAAGCCTAAACGGGTAAGGAACATCTTCATTTGGGCATTAGTCGTATTTTGGGCTTCATCTAAAATTACAAATGCTCCATCAAGAGTTCGTCCACGCATATAAGCAAGGGGGGCAATTTCGATAATTCCCCGATCAATTAACCGTTGCGTATGATCAGCTCCAAAAATATCATTTAAGGCATCATAAATTGGTCGTAAATAAGGATCTACTTTTTCACGAAGGTCACCGGGTAAGAATCCTAGACTTTCACCAGCTTCAACTGCTGGTCGCGTCAAGATAATCCGTTCCACTTCGCCACGTTTTAAGGATGCCACGGCCATTGCGACTGCTAGGTAAGTTTTCCCTGTTCCGGCAGGGCCAATCCCAAACGTAATATCATTATGCTTCATCGCGTTAACATACTGCCGCTGACCAAAATTTTTTACCCGAATGGCTCTTCCCCGGCGGTCCTTAATAATCGTTTCACTGTAGAGGTCAGCAAAATATTCCAGTGTTCCACGATGTGCCATCTTCATCGCACTAACAATATCTGTACTATGGATGCGGATCCCTTGGTTTAGCAACGAAATAAGGGCACGAAATACATCGATCGTAAGTTTAACGTCTTCTTCTTGTCCACTTACTTTAAGATTTTCACCGAATGGTCGGATTTCAACATCCATTCCTTGTTCAATCAGGCTTACAAACTTATCCTGTGTTCCTAGTAAGCCAACTTCTATTTCTGGACTTTCAATTTGAAAAGTTTGTTCAATCGTTTTTTGTTCTCCCACCTATACAATCTCCTTTAATTTAGCAGACTTTATTTAATGATAATTATATCATAGATCACTTTTAACCTCACCACTGCAAGCTTTTCTAAGGGATCTAAGTTATTTTTCAAAATTAACTTTAACTACTTCTCCACTATTAAAAGTTTTCGTTTTTCCGTCTACCAGGCGAATTGTTAACGCACCATCATTTTCTATTTTTTTAGCAG
The DNA here is from genome assembly GCA_011958095.1 of Lactobacillaceae bacterium. GTDB lineage: Bacteria > Bacillota > Bacilli > Lactobacillales > Lactobacillaceae > Limosilactobacillus. The sequence continues at coordinate 102,718 of BLMQ01000021.1, forward strand.
TTCCAGCAATAACCTCACCATTTACTAACAAGTTCACCTTCTGTCCTAAGATCATTGACCCTTGGCGATATTGCTCAAGATACTGTGGATTATCATAGTCTGAATAATTATTAGCAATCGTCTCAATAAGACGGCTGACTAAAAGATTACGATCTGCTGGTGCTATTCCTGTCGCTTTATTTTTAAGGCCCAGCGGAAATTCTTTTGTAGTTATATTCAAACCAATTCCTACCACTAAGGATGCCGTTGTTCTTGATTCAAGGTCTACTACTGCCTCAGTCAAAATTCCACCGACTTTTTTATGATTTAAATAAATATCGTTGACCCATTTGTACCGAAAGTCTTGAGCAGGGAAAAATTGTTTAAGAACTTCCCCAATTAAAACTGCAAAAGTCGTTGTCATTAACCCAGCTTGTAGTGGTCTGTCGGTTGGACTAGGCAAAATCATACTAAAGTACAAGCCAGTTGCTACCGGAGAGTAAAAGGACCGTCCCTGTCTTCCATAACCAGCAGTTTGATGATCAGCAATAAATACCGTTGGCGCGCTAACTAGGTGGTGACTCAAAAAAGCTTTCGCGACGCTTTGGGTTGAGCTAACCTGATCTTCAACGTAAAGCCGATTAGTAAAGTGATTATGGGTATAAAAATCAATAATATCAGCACTCAACCGTGTATTTCCGGTAAAACGGTATCCAAGGTTTCTACGACTCTCAATATTATTTCCGCTTTTTCGTAAACTGTTGATGGCCTTCCAAACAGATTCACGACTAATATTGAATCGCTTTGCTAAGTCATTTCCAGAAATCCATGAATCTGGCGCTGAAAGTAATTGCCATAAAATTTTCTGTGCAGTTGAATGAACCACGCTAATCATCTCCTTAATGAAAAAATCTTAATGTGACGTAAACGACGAGTAATTGAGACAGCAATAAGCGCTTTAATTGTATCGCCAAAAACAAATAAAATATTGGAAGTTAAAGCAGCAATAAGCGTGGTATGCAATTGATTAGCTAACCATATTGCGCCCACTCCTTCCACAAAAATTACACCCCATAGCCAAACGATCAGGAATTCAGTTACCCCCTGCGTCATCCCATAATACCAACTTAATTTTAGACTAAGGCCAATCAACAATGGGACAAATAACCAGGCAAAAATATATCCGCCAGTTGGGCCTAATATTGTCACCATTCCGCCGCGTCCACCGGAAAGCAGTGGCAACCCAAGTACAACTAAAAACAAGAAGAGCCATACAGCAATTGTCCCTAATTTTGGTCCAAGTAATTCTCCAGCAATCATTATTCCCATGTTTTGTAAAACAATTGGCACCGGAATAAAGCCCAACGGAATGCCTGGAACTGCTCCTAAAATAGCAATCATTGCAACCATCATGGCAACGACAGTCATTTCATGAATTGACAAACTTATCTTTTCCCTAATCATTATCGTAAATCCTTTATTTTGGCATCAATTATATTTAATTGTAACCTTTAATTCAATATATGGGTTACTATGAAACAAAAAAATTGAGAGTGAGGAAAGTTTTTGCTTTCTCACTCTCAATTTCCGAATTAATTACCTTCTAAAATCTTCTTAGCATCTCTAATTTGTTGCCGAACCTGATCAAAACCAGTCCCACCATAAGAATTCCGCCGTTCAACCACTACTTTAGGTTGTAAGCAGGTATAAACATCTTCTTCAATTTTGGGCGAAATCTTTTTATATTCGTCTAATGGAATATCAACAAGATTTGTACCTGTCTTAAGTCCCTTCAATACTAGCTCACCGACAATCTCATGTGCTTTCCTAAATGGAATCCCTTTAGTAGCAAGATAATCTGCTAATTCAGTGGCATTAGAAAAGTCATGATGAGTTGCATGCTCCATGGCCTCTTTCTTTACTTGAAGGGTGACAATCATCCCGGTCATGATCTTGATACTTGGAAGAATCGTCTTTACCGCGTCGAATAATCCTTCCTTATCTTCTTGCATATCCTTGTTGTAAGCAAGCGGAAGTCCCTTCATTGTCGTTAATAAGCCAAAAAGATCACCATAAACTCGCCCAACTTTACCACGAATCAATTCTGCCATATCAGGGTTCTTCTTTTGGGGCATAATCGAACTACCGGTAGAATATGAATCTGCCAATTCTAAATAGCCAAATTCATAACTACACCAATAAATTAGTTCTTCACATAATCGTGACAAGTGCATCATCAAAATACTTGCGTTACTTAAAAATTCAAGGGCAAAATCCCGATCAGAAACGGCGTCCAGTGAATTATGGTATGGTTCAGCAAAACCTAAATACTTTGCACTTAATTGTCGATCAATTGGGAAAGTGGTCCCAGCTAAAGCAGCCGCTCCTAGGGGTGATAAGTCCGTGTGCTGCTGGTTAAATTCAAAACGTTCAACATCTCGCTGAAACATTTGGAAATAAGCCATGAGATAGTGCCCATACGAAATTGGCTGAGCATGTTGCATATGAGTGTACCCTGGCATAATCGTTTCAACATTTTCTGCTGCTTTATCTACTAATTCTGCCTGTAATTTTTTCAATTCATTAATGATAATGGGCAACCGCTTCTTTACATATAAATGAAGGTCAGTTGCAACTTGATCATTTCTGCTCCGCCCAGTATGAAGCTTACCAGCAACGGGGCCAATTTCTTCTGTCAGCAATGCCTCAATATTCATATGAATGTCTTCGTTGTCAATTGAAAATGGGAGTCCTTCACTAGTTAATCGCTCACGTAATTTCTTGAGTCCAGCAATAATCTTATCAGCATCATCTGCTGACAAAATTTGTGTTTCTTTCAACATTTTTACATGGGCTAATGAGCCTTCAATGTCTTCTTGAGCCATTTCTTGATCAAAACTGATTGACGCATTAAATTGGTTAACTAGTTGGTCACCGGCTTCTTCAAACCGGCCACCCCACATTCTCTTAATAGGCATCGCTTGTATTCTCCTTTACTTTCTTTTTATTTTTGTTTTGTACTTGAGCATAGACCTTATCTGGTAATTCCCAAAGTTTAATAAAGCCAGTGGCAGCTTCTTGGTCAAATTCATCAGCGGAAGTGTAAGTTGCCAAGTTCTTATCATAAAGTGAATTTGGTGATTTCCGACCTTCACAAATCACATTTCCCTTAAATAATTTAACCCTTACCACTCCATTAACAACTGCTTGTGATTCATCAATAAAAGCAACTAAAGATTTCATTAATGGTGAATACCAAAGCCCATTATAAATAATTTCACTCATCTTTTGTTCAATTAGGGGTTTAAAGTGCGCTACTTCCCGTTCTTGGGTCAGGTCTTCCAAGTCTTTATGGGCTGCCAATAAAACAGTTGCAGCTGGACATTCATAAATTTCCCGTGACTTAATACCAACAAGCCGGTTTTCAACGTGATCAATCCGGCCAATCCCATGACTACCAGCTAATTTGTCCAGTTTCATAATTAACTGGTCAAGCGGCATTTCTTCGCCATCAATTGCTGTAGGAACTCCTTCATTAAAGGTAATTTCAATTGTGGTTGGGGTATCAGGGGCTTCTTCAATTGAAACTGTCCGATCATATGCATCAGCAGGTGCTGCAGCCCACGGATCTTCAAGAATTCCACATTCATTTGCCCGGCCCCATAAGTTCTCATCAATGGAATAAGGACTAGCCTTTGTGATTGTAACAGGAATGCCATTATCCTTAGCGTATTGGATTTCTTCTTCCCGTGACCAGTGCCAATCCCGAATTGGATCTTCAATCTTCATATCTGGTGCTAAAGCATGAATACCTGCTTCAAACCGAACCTGATCGTTTCCCTTCCCAGTACATCCATGGGCAATAGCAGTCGCACCGTATTGATTAGCAACTGCAACTAATTTTTGAACGATTAATGGACGAGAAAGCGCTGAAACTAATGGGTACTTTTGCTCATACATTGCATGGGCTTGAAGGGCTGGTAATACAAATTGTTCAGCAAAGTCACGCTTGGCATCAATCACTACTGACTTCCACGCACCAACTTGGAGACCCTTTTCCTTAATCGCTTCAAGGTCTTTTCCTTCACCCACATCAATACAACATGCAATTACGTCATATCCCTTATTTTTGAGCCACGCAATTGCAACTGAAGTATCTAAGCCACCAGAATAAGCTAAAACAATTTTTTCTTTTGACATAATCTCGTCCTCCATCTCATTTGAAATTCGTTGTTTATAAATATACGAGTGTCATGAATAAAAATCAATAGTTTTAGCATATTTTTTTCAAAAAAACTCTTTTTATGCATAAAATATAAGTTATTCATGCATAAAAAGAGTTTATAAATAGAATAATTATTTAATTTTGTTGGTTAATAATTTGTTTATTTTGAACTGGATAGGTAATTAATTCTGATGCTTCAAGGTCTTCCTTATGCATATCAACTGCATTAATTTGACTGTTTTCGTAAGTCTTGTAGTAAAAAATGCCCTTCTTTAGGTTTGAACCATCAGAGTAGATCGTATATTCAAAAGTATTCGGTGCTACTTCATCCAAACCCTTTTGTTGTTCGACAGATTGAAGAATGTGGAAATAGTTGGTAATATTCTCAACTTCAGAATTACCAACTGGGGCATGCATCTTAGTGAAAGTAGCCTTAACAAAACGACTTTCAGAATCCATTCCTCCCGGGAGAAAATGGGTCCCTAAGCCCCGGCTATAAACTGGTAGGTCGACATTAGGTGCAAATACGTTAGCCGGATTAGCAGGTGCAACACTACGATAGTTACTAAGATTTAATAATTGACGAGGAAACTCCGGATTATTTGTCAAAACACCAACTGGGTTATCATAAACATTCAATCCTTTTGCGGTGGATTCAACAGTCACAGAAGCACCCGTTTTATCAGCAATAATCCAGTGTAGCGGTGCAGCTTGGAGTTTATCAGAAAAATTAATATTAGCAATGTTTGCATTTGAAAGTAACTTCTTCGCTTCAGCAACTGAGGAAGCAGCCGCAAGAATATAAGGAACTAATTCAAATGATGCAATATTATCTTTTCCTTCTTGGACTGGGAAATAATGAGCTGGACCATCAAAATTAAGGCCTGCCATTCCAACACCCTTTTCATTTACCCCATCAAAATATAATGGATAATCATCACGAACAATCGACATTCCAATAATCGCATAATGGTGTTCAAGGTTTGGCATTTTCCGAAATTCTAAAGTCTTATTACGTGGGGTAATCACTACTTCTTGACCAAGGTTGACTTCCAAATCAAGGTTACGGCCAAAGTAATAATCACCTGCTGTATAAATTACTGATGTGCACATATAAATGCCCCTTTTCTTTTGAATATACCTTAATTCTAGTTTAAAAAGTAAAAATGTACAGTAAAAAAAGGGACTGTGACATAAGTTAAGTTACTTTCATAAAAAGCAAATACGCAGTA
>BLMQ01000022.1:0-3418 GCA_011958095.1 Lactobacillaceae bacterium
TCACTAGAAAGTCAGTTAGAAGATTTGCGAATCCAAAAAGAAGAAGCAATTGATAATCAAGACTTTGATCGTGCAGCTACTCTTCGTCAACAGGAGTTAGCACTAAAAGATAAGATTGACCGTAAAAAACAACGCACTCAACAAAAAGATTCTCATAACTACAAATTGAAAGTAACTGGTGAAAACATTGCACAAGTTGTTGCTGAATGGACAGGAGTTCCTTTAACTCAATTGAAGAAGAGTGAAAGTGAACGATTGGTTAACTTGGAAAAGGTTCTGCATCAACGAGTAATTGGTCAAGATGAAGCAGTTACCGTAGTCGCTAAGGCAATTCGGCGTGCACGAAGCGGGCTTAAGGATCCTAGTCGGCCGATTGGTTCCTTTATGTTTTTAGGACCGACTGGGGTAGGAAAAACAGAGCTTGCCAAGGCATTAGCCGCTGCAATGTTTGGCTCGGAAGATAATATGATCCGGATTGATATGTCAGAATATATGGAAAAATATAGTACTAGTCGCTTGATTGGTGCTGCTCCAGGATATGTCGGCTATGACGAGGGTGGCCAATTAACTGAAAAAGTACGGCAACATCCATACTCAGTTGTCTTATTAGATGAAGCTGAAAAGGCACATCCGGATGTATTTAATTTATTACTTCAAGTTTTAGATGATGGGTGCTTAACTGATGCAAAAGGTCGGCGCGTTGATTTTAGAAATACCATTATTATTATGACTTCTAACCTTGGAGCAACTCAGCTTCAGGATGAGAAAGAGGTTGGTTTTGGGGCAAAAGATATGTCACAAGACTATAATGCGATGGCGGCGGCGATTAAGCAACAAATGAGGTTATACTTCCGACCAGAATTTCTTAATCGGATTGATGAAACGATTATCTTCCATTCATTACAAAAGAAAGAACTTCATCAAATTGTTAAACTCATGGTTAATGATTTAAATAAGCGGGTAAGCGAGCAAGGTATTAACTTGAAAGTTACGCCTGCTGCAATTGATGTAATCGCAAAACTTGGTTACAATCCTGCTTATGGAGCTCGTCCGCTTCGTCGTGCTTTACAAGATCATGTTGAGGATGATTTGAGTACTGGACTGCTTAGTGGTGAAATTAATGTTGGGGATGACGTAACAGTAGGTGCGCATCAAGGTAAAATTACTTTTAAAGTAAAGAAGCCGGATGAAGATAAAGCTGTTGAATTAAAATTGAATAAATAAAAGAAACGGTAAATTATTCTGAAAATGCAGAGTAATTTACCGTTTTTGCATTCTAGCTTTGTTAAATTTGAAATACACAAACTGAATATTTGAGTTTTATGTATTATAAAAACGCTATAATTGTAACTTTTGTTCTCTAATGATAATAGAAGAAAAAGCTACCAAATTGCATTCATTTATCACATTTGATGATTATTTTTCTAAAACGGTTGTCAAAAGATAAGTTATAGTCTTATAATGTGTTTATCAGATAATTAATGATTAAAAATAGGGGATGAACAATAAATGAAGCGAGCGGAACAATTAGAAAAGACAAGACAAGCAATCTTAAAAACCGCTATAAAGTTATTTTTACAAAAGGGGTTTGGTGAAACTTCAACACGGGATATTGCCAAACAGATTGGAATTACGCAACCAGCTTTATACCACCATTTCAGCGATAAAGAGGTTTTATATCTGGATGCAATGACAAATTTATGTGGAAAAGTTCGCCAAGATATTAATAAAGTAATGCGTAAACATGATTTGTCACCGAATGAACAATTATGGCAAATCACCAAGGCATTAAAAAAACATCATCCATTAAGTATTTATGACCAATACAATCAGGCAATGCGCCTATTATCGAAGAGTGCACAGCGAAAGCTTAATATGATCTTTACAATGGATTATCTAGAACCAATTGCAGCATTTTTCCGTCAACCAGATGTAGGGTTGCGTCCTGATATTCTTCCTAAAGAAGCTGCTGAATTATTTATTGCAGGACTAACTCCAATTTTTGGTACTTCGCAATTAATTGGTGGTCATTCAATTACACCAGAACAACGTGACCAATTAATCCTAGACTGCATTATTAACGGTTTATCAAATTGGGGCGGGAAAAATTAAAAAATATAAAAATAATTGTTGACAAAATTTAATGGAACTTGTATACTTAAATAGTATGTAATTGTGAGTTCATTTGAACCTGGTGATCTATTGTCCATCAGATTCTGCATAAAAGCCAAAGACAGTCGTTGAACTGTTTTTGGATTTTTTTTGCCCAAAAGTCGTATTTTAGGCAAATTGTAATCAAATTGTAACATTTAAATGAGCTCGCGGAATAAATTAGAGAGGTGAACAGTTTGGCTGGACATTTAGTTAAATACGGTAAACACCGTACCCGTCGTAGCTACTCGCGAATTAAAGAAGTTCTCGAATTGCCAAACCTTATTGAAATCCAAACCGATTCTTACAATTGGTTCATGGAAAAAGGTTTGCGGGAAATGTTTGATGATATTATGCCAATTGATGATTTTCAAGGAAAACTTTCTTTGGAATTCGTTGACTATCAACTTTTAGAACCTAAGTATACTGTTGACGAAGCTCGTGAACACGATGCTAATTACTCAGCACCACTTCATGTTACTTTACGGTTAACTAACCATGAAACTGGTGAGATTAAGTCTCAAGATGTATTCTTTGGTGACTTCCCATTAATGACTGACCAAGGTACATTCATTATTAATGGTGCCGAACGAGTTATTGTTTCACAATTAGTTCGTTCACCAGGTGTCTACTATAGTGAAGAAAATGATAAAAATGGTCGGCCAAACTACGGTGCTACCTTTATTCCAAACCGTGGTGCATGGTTAGAATACGAAACTGATGCTAAAAATGTTTCATATGTTCGAATCGACCGGACCCGTAAGTTGCCAATGACTGAATTGATTCGTGCATTGGGCTTTGGCTCTGACGATGAAATTATTGACATGTTCGGTGGCGATAGTGAGACATTATCATTAACCTTGGATAAAGATGTTCACAAGAACGCTGAAGATTCTCGGGTTGAAGAAGCCTTAAAGGACATTTATGAACGGCTTCGTCCTGGTGAACCAAAGACTGCTGATTCAGCACGGAGCTTATTAACAGCTCGTTTCTTTGATCCAAAACGTTATGATATGGCACCAGTTGGTCGTTACAAGACAAATAAGAAGTTAATGCTTAAGTACCGTTTACTTGGACAAACTTTAGCAGAAACTTTAGCAGATCCTGATACTGGTGAAGTATTAGCGCAAAAGGGTGATACGGTAACCAAGGAATTGCTTAATAAGCTTGAACCTTACTTAGACCGGGATGACTTTAAGACTATTACTTACACTCCATCAGATGAAGCGGTTGTAACTGAACCAGTTAAGTTACAAAAGATTTTAGT
>BLMQ01000023.1:0-9091 GCA_011958095.1 Lactobacillaceae bacterium
CAGCAGTTCATATAATGTCTGGGCTAGTTAATAATGGCAATGACCGGAACTTAACTGATATTTTCGCTGAACAGGCACTAGGCAGTTATAATGTTGAATTGCTTCGTGGCGACCTCAATGCAGTCGAAGAAGCGGTTGACCTTTTCCAGCAAGCCCTTTACCGTCAATATATGGCAAGTGCTACTGGTAATCCTGATAATGAATTAATTGAACAACCACTGCAAAATGATCAAGTGATGTCTCTTTTAGATATTAGTGGGCCCGTGATGATGAAACTAGAGCAAGCATTGAGCAGTGTGCAGCTTCATTTTTCTGCCCTCAGCCATCTGTTTAGTAGTCAGCCAGACCGGTGGTTATTAAGTGATCGTTACCTCATGAGCCAATTTCAAAGTCAGCTTGCAAAATTAATTGAAGCCGATCAAACACTAAATGAATTTAACGAAACACTCCAACAACAAGGAGAGGCCGCTGCTTTTTGGATCGCTATTCGCCAATCAAGTGAGCAAAGTGCCTTACAGCTTAGTGGGGGACTATTGGAAGCAACGCATTACCTCACCAAGAATGTTTATCCATATTTTGCTCAACCGTTATTTGTGGGGGCGACATTGTTTACATCGCCACGGTCGCCGTATCTTTACCACCAGTTAGATTTAGAGCGTAATAATACTTTAACGCGCCGCTTTGCATCCCCATACAATTACAAACAGAATGCTAAATTATTGATTGCAGAAGACGCACCAGTACCGAGCGCGCAAAATAATAGTGACTATATTAAATATCTCAGCGATACGATTTATCAACTAACGAAGAATGCTGATTATCAGACAATGATTTTATTCAACTCATTGGTGATGATTGAGCAGGTATATAGCCAACTTCGCGAAACGGATCTATTTGATCAGCGGGATATTTTAGCCCAGGGGATTACGGGTAATCGTGATAAAATCTTAAAACAGTTTAGTGGCGGAAAAAATTCGATCCTTCTTGGTGCTTCTAGTTTTTGGGAAGGGATAGACTTACCAGAGTCTGCCCTTGAACTCTTAATCATTACGCGGTTGCCGTTCGATTCACCTGATGAAATAATGAATCGGGCTCATAATAAGCTACTCCAGCAACAGGGTAAAAATCCGTTTTATCATTCAGAACTGCCAAAAGCAACGATGCGGTTACGTCAGGGGATTGGACGATTGTTACGGACGGAAGATGATCATGGGGTGGCAGTAGTTCTTGATCCGCGACTGCAGACAAGGCGGTACGGAAAGACGATTTTGAGTAGTCTGCCCCCTGATTTACCGATTAATAGCAAAAAAACTGCTGAATTGATTTCAATTACTCAGAAGTTTTTACAAAATGGTAAAGAGGGCAAAGTTAATTAAACTTTATCAACTTTTAATTACCGATTTCTGGTATAATCAAAAACGATTGCCATATAAGAATCTAATAAACTAAAGAGATAAGAGGGAAAAGATATGCAAAGTCGACGTGAAGTTCAGCGTGAACAGAGTCGAGGTTCCTCAATGCGGACAATTCGTAACCTTTTGATTGCGATTTTACTAATCTTATTAATAGTGTGGAGCGTTTTTGCTGTTAGCAATCAGCCACGAAATTCAGCACGACGGCAGACGATTTCACTTGCCGAAAAATATGCTCATCTTCGGTCTCCTGACCAATTTTATATTTATAATCGGGAGAATACTTACTATACGATTAGTGGTAAGAATCAGCAAAACCAACCGATCCTGGTTATGGTTCCCCAACACGGTGGCAAGATCAGAATTCTAAAACAATCAAGTGGGATTACTGCTGCGAGAGCACGAGCGATGACAAAATCAAATCGTGATCCGCGAGAAATTTTAAAAGTTGCTCCCGGGATATTTAATGACAAGATTGTCTGGGAAGTAACATATCGTAATCAAAAAGGGAATCTCTGCTACGATCTGATTAATTTTAAGACTGGACAATACGTTCAAAATATTAATAACCTTTAATAAAAGCTGAAACTAATAGAGGCTGGGATTACTCAGTCTCTTTACTTTTGCAAAAATATTTTACTAAGAGAGGAGCTGATTAAATGCCAGATGCAAGCCTTTTACAACATTATTTGCAGGCAGGAGAAACAAATATAAGCAACTTATTGCTACATCATTATAAAGAGTTGGGGATGACAACTTCTCAATTTGTCTTATATCTTCAGTTCAAATCTTATCAGGACCGAGGAATAATGAATCCGGACGTTCGCACAATTGCAAAGAACTTAGGAACAAAAGAGCGACAGGTGTTTGAACAGCTTCACCAGATGATGACAAACCATCTTGTTGAGCAGAAGATGCGAAAAATGGAAGATGGCAAAGAAGATGCAATATATGATTTTTCGCTCCTTATTAACAAATTAGCATTACTCAATGAGAATGACCAAGAGGAAACAATTAAGGTTGAAAATACTAATAGTCGGGCTGAGGCATTTAATCAGCTAGAGGCCGAATTTGGCCGGCCCCTCTCATCAATGGAATTGCAAATTGTTAATGATTGGTTGGATAAAGATAATTATTCGGCAATAATGATTAAACTTGCTTTACGGCAGGCAGTAATGAATAGTGCGCTAAATCTCCAGTACATGGACCGGATTCTACAAAGCTGGGATCGTCAGGGTTTACGGACAGAAAGAGATATCAATGAGCACGAAAAGAGGTTTGAACAGCGAAAAGAGGCTGGGCAAAAACCAGAAAAGAAGACATTGAAAAAGCCTAAAATACCGATTTATAAATTAGGCGAATAAAATTAAATAAAGGGTGGTTGACATGGAAAAATCTTCTTCTCAAGTAATGAAGGGAATTATATGGGCAGCGGTTGCCTCTGCTATGTGGGGAATATCCGGAACCGTTTTGCAACTCATCTCACAAAATTTAGCAATTCCTGCTACGTGGATGCTCTCAATGCGGACTTTTTCAGCAGGAGTAATTTTATTAGTAATTAGTGTATTTTTATATGGAAAAAAGATTTTTAACGTATTTAAGACACGAGCAACAGCTATTTCAGTTATTAGTTATGCTATTTTAGGATTGATGGCAAACCTGCTTACGTTCTATTATGCTATTCAAACAGGAAATGCCTCAGCAGCAACAATTCTTCAGTATCTTTCCCCACTTTTTATTGTGTTAGGTGGAATTGTTTTTATGCATCGGCGTCCGTTCAGGAGTGATATTATTGCGTTTGTCGTTGCTTTGATTGGGGTAGCATTATGTATTACGCGTGGTAACTTTACCCAATTAGCTTTACCATTTGTATCCCTTCTCTGGGGGTTGGGATCTGGAATTACAGCTGCGTTCTATGTTGTCCTTCCACAACGAGCTGCTGATGAGAATCCGCCAATTGTTGTTCTGGGCTGGGGAACGATGATTGCCGGAGTCCTATTTAACCTCTACCGGCCATTCTGGGTCAATCCACCACATATTACTACCACATTAGTAGCATCAGTTGCGACAGTGGTATTATTCGGAACGATTTTACCATTTGGAATTTTGCTTCATGCAACTAGATATGCCCCATCTGATGTAGTTAGTATCATGGATGCCGTTCAACCAATTACAACTTCGATTTTAAGTGTGATTTTCTTTAAATTGAACTTGAATTGGGCAGAAATTTTAGGAATTATTTTAGTAATTATTGCCGTCTATATTCTGCAAAATGGTCGGCGAAAGCATACAATTCATTATTAAAAAAGTTGATAATAAAAAGGATTGCGGAGAAAAATTCCACAATCCTTTTTATTATCTGCAATTTTTAAAAATCTTATCAGGGATTAGTTGTGCTTGGTTGCGTAGCAGGGGCAGGGCTAGAACTTGAACTTTGTGCAGGTGCAGATGAACTTGAACTAGCTGGAGCACTGCTTGATGAAGACTCAGCTGGAGCACTGTTTCGTTCTTCTGTACGACTTTCGCTGCTACTACTTGAAGCAGCAGAGCTGGAAGAAGATGAAGACGATGATGAGTCACTTGAGCTAGAAGTAGAACTGCTATCACGATCATCTGATGTATCTTCAGTGTAATCAAATGCCCATTTTGAATCACGAATTACAAGCTGACGTTTACCTTTAACTCGAACAGCCTCCACAGTGTCTGGCATCGTCCAATCAGATGCGTGATTTTGGCTATCAAGATATTGCATTAAGTCCTTGTAAAGTAATTGCGCTGACTTTACATATTGTTCTGAAATACTGCCACCAGGTTCGAGTGGATGGTCATAACCAGTCCAAACTGCAATTGAGTAATTCTTAGTATAACCGGCCATCCAGGAATCCATTACGCCAGACTGGCTAGAATTTCCCGGATAGTTTGTCGTCCCTGTCTTACCAGCTTGGTTAACACCGTCAAGTCGAGCGTCAGTTGCGCTTCCCTGTGAATCAGTGAAAACTCCTTTAAGCATATCAGTGATCATGTAGGCAGTAGCCTTATTCATTGCGCGTTTACCTTTAGGATTGAATTGCTTTACTGAACCATCTTGAGTAGTAATCGAGCTAATGTAGTAAGGTTTGTAGTAAGTACCACCATTAGCAAAGGCCGCATATGCAGCAGAAACTTGGAGTGGAGAGATATACAACGCAATCCCGTTTTGTAAAGTATATGGTTGCTTTTGTGAAATTCCTAATCCATCAAGGAAAGAAGTAGCACGCTTAATTCCAACAGCTTGCAATGCGCGAATAGCAGGAACATTCCGTGATTGAACTAAGGCTTCACGCATTGTCATATTACCCTTGTACTTTTTGTCAAAGTCATGAAGGACAGTGTTGGTACCAGGAAAGACAAACCGCGTATCAGCAATTGATTTGAAGGTTGGCCATTGTAAGTATTCAATAGCCGGACCATAATCCATTAATGGCTTTGCGGTTGACCCAGAACTACGGTTACTTTGCACAGCCCGGTTAAGACCATAAACAACATTTCCTGTGTGACGGCCACCGAGCATGGCAATGATTTGTCCGTTGTGAGGATCGGTAACAGCAACTCCGGCTTGCATTTTGTCATTTTGGAACTGAACGTTTTTGTTTGCAGCGTCGTAAAGATGTTGTTGCGCATCAAGGTCAAGATTGGTATGAACCTTTAACCCATCACTATAAGGGTTGTATCCTTGTGCTTGTAAATCAGCAAGAACCTGTTTTACATAAGGGTCAACAACCTTAGAATCGACAGCAGTTCCGCTTCCTGAAATATTACCATGATCAGGGTCTAAACCAGCAGTAACGCTTTCGCTGGCTGCTTGGTTAGCCTGGGATTGGGTAATGTAATTGCTGCGAACCATCGCATTCAATACTTCATTTCGCCGTTGCGTTGCATACTTTGTGTTGCTTACAAGTGGATTATAGTAAGTAGGAGATTGTGGCATTCCGGCGAGAAGGGCTAATTGAGAAAGATCAAGATCTTTTAAATCTTTACCATAGTAGTACTGAGCTGCAGTTTGCATTCCATAAATTCCATTGCCCATGTAAACCTTGTTGATGTAAAAATCAAGGATCTGACTCTTGCTAAAATGTTGCTCAACATTAATAGCAAGCCATGCTTCTTGGGCTTTACGTTTTAATGTTCGATCAGAGGCAGCTGTTGAGAAGACAGATAATTTAACTAACTGTTGAGTCAGCGTACTTCCCCCCTGCATCCCGGCTGAACGACCAAAAACATTAGAAGTGGCTGCTCCAAGAATTCGAATTGTATCAACACCATGATGCTTGTAGAAGCGTCGATCCTCAATTGAAACAACAGCATTTTTTAACTGCTTTGGAATTTGATTATCCTTGGCATATTCTCGTTTCTGTGCTCCTAAACGAGAAATTACTCGATTTTGATCATCGTAAATAGTCGTAATACTCTGACTTGTTAAGTCGCTTCTACTAATTTTAGGAGCGCTTGAGGCATAGTAGAAAAATAAAGCTGCAGATGCCACCATTAGTAGAACGACAATTCCTGCTACCCATAGCAAGATTTTCTTTATTAAGCCGCCAACATTGCGCTGTTGATTGTCATTGTTATTATGACGCTCACTACGCGTTGACTGATTATCATTTGACATAGTAAACTCCTTTACGCTTTTGCAGCAATTATTTTATCAACAGCGTTTAAATATGGTAAACGCGGATTGAGTTGATAATGAATTTGATAGCCTTCTTTAGCGATATCAGTTCGCAAAATTGATTTACGGCCGCCGCTTTGCTGTTGATCCCAATATGTAAATAGGTTGGACGCGGGAAGCAGATATAGCAGGTCAAGCTCCGTAAATTTAATGAAGGCAAAACAAATTCCCCCCTGTGCTACACATTCACGCATATGTTGAATTTGGTGGGGATGAAAGTTCTTTAATGGAAAAGAATTTTTATTACGTGTTTCTTTAGCATCAAAGTCAATGTAGTATCCACGGTACACCCCATTGTAATCAGTAGTTGATGGACGCCGAAAATATGCTTCTTTAATAACAGCCGCACTCCGCTTGGGATAATCAACTTTTACAAGCTGAATAGGGGTAGGCTTTTTGTGAATGACAGCAATATGGCGAGCCAAATAGTACTGATTACTATGATTGATTTCATCCTCTAACGACATCCCACGTTTGGCATAAATAGATTGATGTGGTGTCGGTAATTCATTATGTGTATTATAGTGTTGTACAGGTTGCTGACCATTGGGATAGTGAATGGTCACAGTGATCACTCTCCTAACTAGAGATTTATTATACCAGACTCGTTACATAATGATTGATACAAGATGATTACAAGTTTAAGTTAAAAGGCTTTATATCTGCTTATTTAGGGAGGATTTTATGAAGAGAGTATGGATTACTGGCTATCGAAGTTACGAACTAAATATATTTAAGGATGATGATCCCAAAGTTCAAGTAATAAAAGAGGTTCTAAAAAAATATTTAAGAGCTCAATTAGAATTAAATGATGATGAATTCTGGGTAATAACTGGACCACAAATGGGAACGGAAAGATGGGGACTTGAAGCTACCTTAGAACTCCAAAATGATTTTCCACAATTAAAAACAGCTTTAATGTTTCCTTTTGCAGAATTTGGTAAGCAATGGAATGAAAGCAACCAGTTAAAACTGACGAATATTACTCAGCAAGTTGATTTTTTTGCAAATGTTTCAGATAAACCTTATCAATCCCCACAACAGTTGCGAAATTATCAGCAGTTTATGCTTACCCATACTGATGAAGCTTTTCTTCTTTATGATCCAGAGTATCAGGGAAAAACTAAGTATGATTATGAGACAATTCAAAAATATAAAGAAGAAAGTGAGTATTCGGTGACTCTTATTGATTTTGATGAACTTCAAGAAGAGGCAGAAGAATGGGCAGAGCGTCAAAGGGAAAAAGATGAATTTTAATCTTGCATTTTTTCTTTAATTTGGTATTATAGTTATTGGACTACGCAAACTAAACAATTGAGGTGTTTAAGTTGGATAACATAAAATTTACTCCACAAGATATTTTGCACAAGCAATTTAAGGAGAGAAATATTGGCAAAGGCTATGATGAAGCGGATGTTGATGCTTTCTTAGATGATGTTATTAAAGACTACGACACCTATAATAAAGAACTTGAACGTTTAAATGATGAAAATGAACGTTTGAGAGCAAAAGTTGACGAATTAAACCGTCAAGTAGAAGTTGGTTCATCTATGAGTAACCAAACTGCTTCTCGACAACCTGTATCAAGCGCTACAAATATGGATATTTTAAAGCGTCTATCTAATCTAGAACGTCGTGTATTTGGTTCACAATTAGATGGTAATGATAATAATGACTCACATTTGCTTTAGTGCGTGTCGAATAGTTTATTAATAATTTTGCAAGTTTTGGGTAATTGAGCACAGCTTATGTTGTGTTAGGAAGGTCCATGCTCGCACAGGCTGCGATGCCTGTAGTGTTTGTGCTCGCTGAAAAAATAAGGCGGGGCACCATTTTATGGTGACGGCGGAAAAACGGACTAAGGTTTTAACTATGTCTTAGTATTCCTGAAAAGTGCCACAGTGACGATACAATATTGGAAACGATATTGGTGGAACGCGGTAAACCCCTCAAGCGGTAAACCCAAACTACGGTAGGGGAGCTTTGGATAACAAATTGAAGTGATTCCAGGGGAGAGTATTCCGGTACTCTGAGATAGATGATTACCTCGATATAATTATGCCTGATAATTATATTACGACAAAACATGGCCTACAGATACTTGCATACAGGCACCCGAGTTCGCTCGGGCTTTTTTATTTTAAAAATCATAACCTAATTTTATTGGTTTTCTTTGATATAATGTGTTAATAATTACTTATTTAAAGAAAAAGTTAAACGATGATAAATCAATCTTTAGGTATTTTAGCTGGATATAGCTTAAAAGTTCTTAAAAATAGCAATAAAATATAAATAATCATTTCATTTTATTGCAAGTGCGCCTATAATGTTAATGGGGTAAAAATGAGTGATTTGTGAATCAACTTATCTCTCGATTAATAAAATATCAGATAATAAAGTTAGGGAATTATGGATAATAAGAGAATAAAAATTGTATATATGTCGTTTTCTGGGAATGTACGATCATTTACCCATCGGCTTCAAGAATACGCAACGCAACAGCATCATTTAAATAATGAAAATCCTTTAATCGATTTATTGGAGATTTCAGAGGAGACACTTCCGACCGAAAGCGATAGTAAATTTTTTGTTTTACTACCAACATATATGATCGGCGGAAGTAGATTTACACCGACGTTAACGGAAATCTTAACAACACCAATGCACGATTATTTGGAAAGTTATGATAATGTTAAACGTTGTGCAGGAATAATTGGCAGCGGGAACTTAACCTTAGGGAAGATGTATGTAATAACTGCCAAGACATACGCTAAGGAATACGGTTTGCCTTTATTGGACGCATTTGAATCTCGTGGCACCACCCGGGATACTGAACGCATTTACAAAATATTAACTGATAAAGCAAATGAGGATTCATTAATGTAGTTAGGTTAAAGTCAACTACCATTCATAAACAAAAAGGGACTGTGACATAAGTTAAGTTACTTTCATAAAAAGCAAATACGCAGTA
>BLMQ01000024.1:0-2210 GCA_011958095.1 Lactobacillaceae bacterium
ATGCGGTAGCGCAATTCAAACTACATCCAGAATATCAGCAACTATTGCCAGTTGCAGATCGCTTTAATTAGGAGGAATATTAATGGATCAAAATGCACTAAAAGAACAAACAGGTAAGGAATCAGTTAAGTACATTAAATCCGGGATGATCGTCGGTCTCGGAACTGGATCAACTGTTAAATATATGGTTGATGAACTTGGTAAGCAAGTCCAAGAAGGTAAAATCAAAGACATTATCGGTGTAACAACTTCAAACCGAACTGCTAAGCAAGCACGCGACCTCGGAATTACAATTAAAGATATTGATGACGTTGACCACATCGATTTAACTATTGATGGGGCAGATGAAATCAGTGATGACTTCCAAGGAATCAAAGGTGGCGGTGGCGCCCTCCTTTGGGAAAAGATCGTTGCCAATGCTTCAAATAAGGTAATGTGGATTGTCGATGAAAGCAAACTCGTCCACAAACTTGGCGCTTTCCCCCTTCCTGTTGAAGTAATTCCATTCGGTTCTCAACATGTCTTTGACCGTCTTGAAAAGAAAGGCTACAAGCCAACTTGGCGGATGGATGGAGATAAAAAGTTCCGTACTGATGAAAATAACTATATTATTGACCTTCACCTTGACGAAATTAATGATCCTAAGGCCTTAGCTGACGAATTGATCCACATGGTTGGAATTGTTGAAACTGGTTTATTCTTAAATCGAGTTAACGACGTAATTGTTGGTACTCCAGAAGGTCCAAAGGTATTACACGCCCGTTAATTCAATCTATTCAAAGGAGATATTGCAAATGAGCTTTTCAATTAACAAAGAAGATATCGCTAGTTTTCATAAAAACTACCGTCATCACCCTAACAGCAGTGTTCTAGAAAATACTGTTACCAAAAACGGGGTACGGAATGCAAGCTTTAATTGGCATTCAATTGCTGATAATACTCCTCATTTCTCTATTGACCTCAAGACGGGGGACGTTGCTGATCAAAAGCAATCCGGTCGTTGTTGGATGTTTGCGGCATTGAACACAATGCGTCATGATATGCAGCAAAAATTTAACTTACCTGATAATTTTGAACTTTCCCAAGCCTACCAGTTCTTCTGGGATAAGTTTGAGAAATCCAATTACTTCTACCAAAACGTAATTAAGACTGCTAAAAAGCCTACCGACAGCCGAAAAGTTTCATGGTTAATGAACGAACCACAAAACGATGGTGGCCAATGGGATATGCTTTGCGCCCTTATCAGCAAATATGGGGTTATGCCAAAAGCTGCAATGCCCGAATCATTTAACTCTTCTAACTCACGGGGAATTGATGAAGTCTTAAACAACAAGCTTCGTCACGATGCTGTTATTTTGCGGAAAATGATTAACGAAGATCATGCAAATGAAGAAACTATCGATGAAACACGCCGGAAGATGTTGAATGAAAATTACCGGATGCTTGCTTACACGTTTGGTGAACCGGTTAGCCACTTTGATTTTGAATATCGGACAAAGAAGGACAACGAATTCCACCGCGATACTAACCTTACCCCACAAGAATTCTTCAAGAAGTATGTTGGCTGGAATCTTGATGATTATATTTCAATCATCCAAGCACCAACTGCTGATAAGAAGTACCACCAAACTTACACCATCGACATGCTTGGTAATGTCGTTGGTGGCCGCGAAATCAAGCACTTAAACCTACCAATGGATGAATTCAAGCAACTCGCGATTGAACAATTAAAGAATGGCGAAAGTGTTTGGTTTGGTTCAGATGTTATTAAATATTCAGAAACTAAACTTGGGATTATGGCCCTTAACACCTATGACTACGACAAACTATTTGACGTTGATCTTGAAATGACCAAAGCTGAAGCACTTGATTATGGTGAAAGCATGATGGATCACGCAATGGTTATCACTGGTGTTGACCTTGTCGATGGTAAGCCAACCAAGTGGAAAGTTGAAAACTCATGGGGTAACAAGGTCGGCCATAAAGGTTACTTCGTTATGAGTGACGATTGGATGGATAAGTACTGCTACCAAGTCGTTATTAATAAGAAGTACCTTAGCGAAGATCTTAAACGTGATTACGCTAAGAGCCCCGTCGTTCTTAAGCCTTGGGATCCAATGGGAACTTTAGCATAATAATTTAACATTAATTTGTGAAAACAACCTAAGATTAGTTCAGGACAAAAATAATTATTGTCCTGGACTTTTTTT
>BLMQ01000025.1:0-1067 GCA_011958095.1 Lactobacillaceae bacterium
AAAAGTGTAATTAAAAAACTGCTTATGATGGCGCTTAGATGTTCCTGAATTTACTTCAACGTTAATTAATTGAAGTTTATCTTTGGACTTTGTGAATAAAGCACCGTTCCAACTTACACTTTGTAGTAATCGTGCGTAAGTAGCTGCCACAATTTGCGGAGGTTGATGTTTGGCTAACTCGGAAATTTGTAAATTTAATGATTCCATGAGCGATTCTAATGATTTTTGAGATTCAGCCTTTTGCTTTTCGTGTGATGAATTAATCATAAGATCACATGTCTTAAAATCTTCATCAATTTGAAGTGGCCTTCGCTGTGGCGACGCTAATGTAATTTTGATGTTAAAACCCGGGTAAATTACTTGCGCATCTACTAAAATTAATTCTGGTGCCGATGATTCTAATTTACTTTGCATTTTTATCTCCTTCTTTATACGATGAGTAATAATCAATGTAATCATAAATAGCCCAATTAATTAATTGGCTGATGTCTTTAGGGGGAATTCCTCCCGGCCAAAACTTTTTATCATCTATCATCATTTGCAAATTTAAGTTATTAATTTCACTTAAATTAATAATGTAGTTAACGATACTTATCATCTCCTTGAAAATTTGACACTACTCGATGTTTCCCTTGTCAGTTATTTAGTAGAAGTCATAAACTTATCAAGTTCATTGCGATTAAAGCGATAAATTTTGCCAAACTTGACATATGGAATGTTAGTAGTTGCAATCCATTGATCAAGCGTATTTAGGGCAATATTTAAATACTGAGCAGCTTGCGACTTTGTCATATAGGTTGGATACTGATCACTTAATGCGCTTTTACTTGCTTCATCAATGACCTGAATAATAGCGTTTTTGATTGAATTAGTGAATTCATCAGGAAATTCTGCATTAATTTTTGTCAAAAGTATTACTTCCCTTCTGCAGTGCAACGCAAATGCAACATAACTTGAAAAATAAAAAGCAAATTTTTGTTGCAACCGAATTGCAACTTTGCTTGACTATATCCTACAGCATTCATAAAAAGTTATTGATATTATTTTAATAATGCTGTAGGATATAG
>BLMQ01000026.1:0-10071 GCA_011958095.1 Lactobacillaceae bacterium
ATTATAGCAATAAAAAACGGTTCTAAACATTATTGATTTGAAGTACATCTAAAACCATTATTTTCTAATTTTGAATTAATAGTTTATAACTTCCAATCAACAAAATCCTTGTCAATATAATAAAAATCCGTATTTCCATAGTATTTACGATTATCTATTTCTGTGAATTCTATTAATAAAACAGGAATTTTCAATTCAATGTTTAGTTGTTGTAGTTCGTTAAATTGAGCTGAATCTAGGTAATTAGCGACATTACTTAACCCAACACATGAACTATCAGCACATTCTAAATGTAACTTTAAATCTGTTTTTATTATATCATAAGGGCTTTGCTGAACTAATGGTGAAAATTTAATCTTACAATAATTTAATAATCGTTTGATGTCACCATCGTAACGAACTTCGAGCGGTAAATCTGTCATAAATAAAATTTCTTGAACATTCGAATAAAGCCGACGTGCTTCAGCATCTAGCAAATGACGATCCTCTTCTGTTAAATTTTTTATTATTGACTTTACAATTTCCGTTGAATAAATTGTTGCTAAATTATTATTCGCAACCAAGTCACCATCCCAATCAATTGCCTTTTCGGGATCTAAGTCTTGATAATCATCATCTAAAATAGTTAGTCTATCATTGAATCCTTGCAATCCCCGAATCAACTCAAAATAAGTTTTTCGGTTATTTGTTGCCAATACTGTAAATTTCCCTTTATCTATTTGAACTGGTGGATGACCTTTATAAACGAGTTTCATAGAATAATTGTCCTTCCTGATAAATTCCGTACATCTTTACTACTCTCTCCTAGAAGAAAATGCATATCATTATATTGTTTTTCCGTCATAATCATTGATTGAATTGTCCCTGACTCAGGTAAAAAAGTGCTGATTCTTTTTTCAATAAATTGAGCTGATTTTTTGTTGACACAAACCCGCACATATACCGAATATTGAATCATCAAAAAGCCTTCATTTATTAATCGTTTACGAAATTGACGATATTCTCTCCTCTCCTTACTTGTTTCTACTGGTAAATCAAACATGATTAATAAGCGCATTATTTGGTACCTCATTATTAAGTTTCATCTCAATCTTTATTTCTTTACTTCTTTCACTTAAATAATTTAAACATTGGCTTACATATAAATTAATTGCATTTCGTACTAACATCTTTTTATCATTGAATGTTATTTCTAAATTTAATGAGTCTACTAATCCAAACTTCACATCTGGAGTTAATTCAGTAAAATTTTGATTAGCCACCCAATAATCAATTACTGGTCTAAATGGCTCCATCAAATCTGAGCCAAGATTAAATTGATTTTCAGTGTTTTGATGATGAATTCCTAACTGAGTTAAGTAGCCTTTTGTTACAATTGCCCGATTTATCGTCGATAGTAAAATTGAATACCCGTAATTCAACGCCGCATTAACCGCCGTCATTGATCGGCGAGAAAATTTCTCATTTTCAAATAACAACGGAAAATATTTTCTGGCTACTACAGCCTCACGATTAGTCTCATCATTTAATTCGAGCTGATTTAGTTCATCTGATATTAGGCTAATGTCGTGTCCATAGATATCAAGAACCTGTAACTGATTAATAATTTTAGCAGCTACTATTTTTGTCCATAAAATTTCTTTTCGGTGTTTTGCCCAATGAAATTCATTTTCGATTAATTCATATGACCGATTGCTAGGATAATAACTAACTGTTTCACAAATTGGCTGTAATGTATTATCTACAAAGATAACCTTAGCCTCCCTTTTTGCCAACTCACTCAATAATGCAGATGTGATAACTGCTTGAGTAGTGGAAACTAATAGCAGTTCAATATCCTCTATTGGAATTTGATTAATTCCGTCGTTAGTTTGTACCACCATTAAATGTGATGTATACGATAATTTTGCGTGTTGCGTAACAATAACAGAACGCCATCCCATCTTTTCATCCCCTTGTTGTAGTAAAAAACATTTGATATAATTAATTTGTCGGGTAGCTTCCGACTACTAAACATTATTGATTTGAAGTACAGAGTTAAAATCAAACAAGTGCTTCGGCATAAGTTTCTACTTTTGAGTCAGTTATCTGACCAATACATAAAAGGGAATTAAATCGTTCACATGAGCGATTTAATTCCCTTTCTCTCTTTAAACTATTTTAACGATGAAATAGTATTTAGATAAACTTTTCT
This sequence comes from Lactobacillaceae bacterium, assembly GCA_011958095.1. Taxonomy (GTDB): domain Bacteria; phylum Bacillota; class Bacilli; order Lactobacillales; family Lactobacillaceae; genus Limosilactobacillus. Next base: position 2,195 of record BLMQ01000026.1, read on the forward strand.
CTCAAATAAGCCGGTTGGTGACTGGTAAATCAGATATGCATTAGGTGATAAGGTAATTCCATTAGAAGTTTGTATCATTCCAAATGGTGTATTTATCCCTAATACTTTCAAATTTCCCATACCTGCATTATCATGCAAACCAATTAAAATATTTTGTAATATTTCTCTCTTTCCAACTGTAATCTTTTTATTATTCTTGAATTTACTATCAATAGGTAATCTAATGAATTTTTCCCTACCTTCATTTAATCGTTGACGGAACTTATTTTTATCGTAGAGACTAAAATACTTATTAACTTTATCGAGTATATCATCATAAACTTTAATCAAGCGGTTATTTTTTATCTCGCTTGTAACACTATTACTTTCAATAAAATTCTTAGATAAAGTTACTAATGATTCTGAATCTAGCACTAACTGACGTGCATTATATTGATAAGTAGAACTACCCAACGTAAATTTCTGGTCACCATCAACTATTAACTGACGATACATAACTTCAGGGATAATCACATCAAATTCTTGTGGTACAAGAACCCTTTGACCAGTCTTTCGATCCTTCTTTGTCTTAGCAATTTGTGGCTCAATGACTGCCTTTAATTCTGCAAGGTACTTTTCATTACTCTTTTTCTTTGCTTGATTTAATTTGTTAACTGCTCTTACTGGGATTCCAACGATACGGTAAGTTTCACCTTTTTTATTTCGTAACCTAATGATAGACATATACGCTGCTTTACTTCCACTATATCCACCATAAATTGCTGTAGTTTTATTTTGCTTCAGCGGGATTAATTTCTTACCTGAATTAGCTGGGTAAATTGTCTGATCAAACAATGCACCACTTCGCGTATATACTTCTTGTGAAACTAACATGTACTTAAAATTATAAACACGGTTCAATTTGGCAACTAATTCATCACGATCACCAATAATTTCACCAGTTTCCTTGTTTATAATCTTAGTTGGTTTCTTTATTTTTACATTTTTACCTTCGGACTCAAGATCATACAAAAAATTAAAGTGGTTAGTTTTCATCCCAATCCGAGTACTTTGTTTATCAAATTTTTTAAACTGACCATAAACAAAATATGGCTGCAATTTAGGATAACGATTATATAGGTATTGCCCTACAAATGCACTTAAATACGCATCAACAGCATGATGATAGTCATTAACATCTCGATTCTTAATTAGGTTAAATGATTCACGCATTTGATGAGTTAAACTTGCTTTAACTTCAATAATCTTAGAATCAGGATAACGGCTTGCTAAAATATTTGCAGCTAATTTTATAACTTGGCGTGTTTCAACTAACTGACGGTTCACAAAACCAACTGCTTTAAACTTATCGATACTTTCAGGATTAGTTTGCAAGTTATTAAGTTTACGTTTACTAATCAAGCCGTGCTTTTGTAATTTGTTCCAAAATGGTTTCATCTTTCCAAATTTCAAAGCCGGAACAGTGTCAGATTTAGCGTTATTATCCTGTCGTCTTACAAGAACCCGGTTATCTAATGAATCATCCTTAAGAAACGCCTGGGGAAGGATATGGTCAATGTCATACATAGTCGAAATTTCATCAATATTGATTGGCTTACCTGTATACATATCACGACCAAGCTGGGTAAAGTATAAATATAACCGATCTGATAAATCTGAAACGCTACCTAACTCTTTAATTAACTGATCATCTTTCAGTAATTCTTTAGCGGTAGTTTCATAAATTTTTTGGATTTGTGTTTTCCTTGTCTTTACACGATCTGACCGTTCATCTGAGCGAGCAAACTCTAACGAAATAAACTTCGGTGCTTTTCCAGCTGCCTTAACAATATCATCGACAACTTTAATTACCTGACGAATTGCCTTTTTGTTTTGCGGTGAAGTATAGGCCGCATCAAGAACATCTTCATAGTTATCCTCAGTTAATTTATCTTGATTTTCATTAGCAATCTGTTCAGCAAACTCTGGACGACTTTGAATCTCCATAAATGTTCGCTGTGAATTCCAAAGCAAATCAATAATTGATCTTCCATTCTTATCTTTTAGTTCAACTAGTAATTTCTTTGATAATCGTCCCCAGCCTTGATAGCGATGGCTTACTAACTCATTTTTTTGTTTTTCAGTTAACCATTCAATTTCTTGTAACTTAACTTTATAGATCCGTGAATCTTCAAAAACAGTTGACCATTCAATAATCTTTTCTAAATCATCCTGCTTACTAATATTATCAACAATTTCACTTCCTAGTATTTTTTGTAAATCAATATATGAGCTTAATTGTGAATTAAATTTTTCAGGATCAGATAAGCCAGTAATTTGTGGTTGTTCTGGGATACCAAGATTAAACTGTAAATAATTTATTAGTCTCTTTTTAGTAACTGTTTTATGCTGCTTAAATAAGTCATTGTAAATATTCTGCTTAACTGGAACATCTAACTTATGTCCATTTACTCTAATCATATTTAGCTCATTCAATACCTTAAAACGTTCGTAAATAAGGCTATGGGCAGGTAATACATCTTCGCCGATTAAATACGTATCTTTAGTAGTCATCCGCTTAATAAAGTTATTTGCAGACGAAATTCTATCTACTTTTTTATCAAAATTCCATGGCGTTATTTGACCATTTTCTTTACGAACCATCCACGCAAATGAAGCATTTTTATTTCCTTGTTCTGTTTGAGGAGTTGTTTTAGGGTCAATTAACGGTCCAACATAATACGGTACCCGGAAAGCAATCAATTCATCTAGCTTATACTTTGCATCTTTATGCTCCTTAACTGGATTTAATTCTGCTAACCATGGATAATATTGAGATTGGTTTACAATAATCTGATCAAGTTCTTTTTGGTGAAGCTGATATGGAATGACCCCATTTTGATTTGTCCGCTGCTTAGGCATAAACTTTTCTTCACTAATTAGGCCAAGAATTTTTTGAGCTATTTCGGACTTATCAAGATTCTTCTTTACTGCCTTATAAAATTCTTCTTGAGAAATATGCCCGCTTTTCTTTGAAGAATTTCCAACATACTGGGCATAGGCTTCAGCAATCTCTTTCCGATTTTTTATAGGAAGGGTCTTTACATAGTTCTTTAATAAATCAAGGTGTTCCTTATGAGTATCATACTTATCAATCATTGCTTCGGAAAGGCTCATTCCACTTGGAACAATTCCATTTAAAGTCAATCGTAAGTACAAGCTTAAAATAATATTCAAAATTGATTCTTGACTTTCATCAAGTTCGGAAATTAAGTTGGGTAACTTATCATCAATGTCGGCGCTACTAAAGTTTAGTTTCCATTTGCTTTTATCCTCTGCTTCAATTTTCAAAATTTCATTTAGTGAAAAATTATAGCCAAAAATTGCTTTACTTATCTGAGTAGCAATTTGCTTATTTATTTTATCCAGTTCCTTATTATTTTGAGACGTAAGTAAAAGTTTAGCAACTTGCTTTTGCTTATCAAACTTCTTAATACTATGATCCAGTAAAATATCACTTATTTCTTTTACATTTTGTAAATTAATTTCAAAAATATTATTAGGATCTTCATTTAAGTAAAGACTATTCAGCTCATTGAAATCACCTGCAAAATCAATCTTACTCGTATCAAAATGTGCTACAGGTGTGGAATTCAAGAAATTTCCCCGGTACTTGATCATATGGTGAATTGCTAAGAAGATAGCCCGAAGATCAAATTTTTTATTTTCAGTCATCAATGCATATCGCAAATGATAAATTGTCGGATATTCCTCATAAAATTTTTGATCTGTAATATCAGGAAAAAGTAATGATCCACTAAAATTTTTGTTATTATCTTTTGGTGAAAGATTTGATTCTTTCAAACGTGCAAAGAATGTGGGATCAACAGGCGTAATATATAGGTCAAAAAACTCTTCTAATAATGATAAGCGCCATTTACGCCGATTCAATCGACGACGGGTAGTGCGAAAGCCACGTCGGTCTGCCGCTGTTTGCCCTTCTTCAAATAGGTTAACCCCCACTACTGTTTTTCCTTTTAACTTAATTGGGTTATACTGTTCATCGATACCAGCAAAGCCGACCGAAGTTGCTCCAATATCAAGTCCAATATTATAGTCTTTCTTTATCATCCTTCTCCTCCTAGATAAGTCATTTATATCTAGCATAGCAGAATTTTTAACTTAAATCATTAGTATCTATCACATTCAAGAAACCGCTTACACAAAATGATGAATTTCTTAATTATTTTCCCTTGTTTATTTCCCTTAAAATGATCATAATTAAGAGGACGAGATTTATTGATGAGGAGATTTACATTATGAATAAAGTTTCTAAGGGCCTTGTACTTGCTCTTGCCGGTATTACTGTTGGAACTAGTACTGGACTTAGCACTACCTTTTTTCAATCAACCAGTGTTGCCTATGCTGCTGAGATGACAAAGGAAAAGAATGATTTAGCTAATCGTTATATTGCTGATTATTTAGGCAATTGTCAACAGTATGAGCAGAATGATAAAACATTCAAAGGCTTTTCTTCAATCAAGGATATTACCTATTCGCGGGACAATAAGATTAAAATTGACGTTAATAATGACATTTATCAATTGCCTAAAGCCCGTCGTTCACTTTTGATTCAAGATTTGCAAAATGGTGTGTATGGCACATTAGCAGACAACGACCTTAAGAAGTTATCTGAAAAAGACATTCAAAAGGGCTGTCCAACTACTGTTTACTTGAATGGAAAAGTAATTGGTCACACTGCCAAGAATGATAACCATCACATTATTTGGGATAAATAACAAAATAAGAGATTTGGGACAAAGTTGGTGTTGACGTGTACCCCCAAAGTTGGAAATCAACTTTGGGGGTATTTCTTATGACTAAAATTAGCGTGAATACTAAGATTAAAGCTATTGAAGAGTATGCCAATGGGACAACTAGTTTAGCCGTTATAAGTGCCAAGTATGGTGTCGCCAAATTTGATTTTCAAATTTGGGTGGGAATTTATGCAAGATTTGGCAAGCGCCCATTACTTAATCCGCCAAAAATAACTGGGGATTTTCGGCTGAACCTGGTAAAGTGGAAACAAGAAAATTCGGCGTCAATCTCTGAGACTTGTATTCACTTTGCTTTTCGCTCACATGCTTCAATACCTAGATGGGAAAGTATCTATAATAGGCAAGGTCCGCAAGCTTTATTAGAGTTACGTCGCGGAAGGAAACCTAAAAATGGTCAAACAGCACGACAAGAATCAAGACGAACAGCTTCGTCAGCTCCAAAAGCAGAATCAAGCCCTACAAAGAGAAAACTTATTATTAAAAATACAACTCGACGCCTCAAAAAAATTAACAGCCTTGAGAAAGCATCCAAACAAGAACTCGCGCAAGTAATCTATGAACTCAAGGCAAAGTACCTGTTAAAGGACCTAATTGATGCGCTCCCTATTTCGATGTCAACTTACCAATATTGGCAGGCTAAGTTTGAACACCCCGATGAGGCCAAAGAAGAGCTCAAAGCGGTTATCAAAGGGCTCTTTAACTACTATGAGGCCGAGTATGGGGTACGCCGATTAAGTTCACAAGTTCGCGATTATTACCGGTTGATTGGTAAACAAGTTCCTAATCATAAATGTATTCAACGTTTAATGCATGAAATGGGGCTCAAGTGCACTAAATATAATCGACGAGTTCGTAAGTATGACTCCTCTAAAGGTCCTAATGGCAAGAAGGCAAAGAATCAGCTGAATCGTCGTTTTATGAGTGATCGCAAGTATCAGAAGATGGTTTGTGATATTACGGAAATGAAGGCTGGAAATGGAAAGAAGATTTATCTTGAAATCATCAAAGACTTGGCAACTAAGCAGGTACTCACTTGGGCAGTCAGTGATCATCCAAATCTACAATTTGCCCTAGCACCACTTCAAACACTAATTAAGCAACTTCCATATACCGGCTATCAAATCACTCTACACACTGACCAAGGTTGGCATTACCAACACCGTGCTTGGCACAAGCTCCTGCGTAAGGGAAGGATTAGGCAAAGTATGTCTCATCGAGCAACTTGCTTAGATAACGCCGCCTGTGAGACAGTTTTTAGTAAGCTGAAAGCGGAAATTGGTGCCGATACAAGTTATTGCGACCAGGATAAGCTAAAGCAAGCAGTTGAAGAATGGTTGCACTTTTATAATGAACGGCGCATTCAAACAAAACTAGGCAACCAAACACCAAATCAATATGAGCAGTGTCTAGTTGCCTAGAAAAAATATTTATTCAGTTTTAAAGCAAGAATATACAAATTCCAACTTTTTGGGTACACATCATGTTTTCCAAATCTCTTATTTTCATTTAAAGATCGATTTCTAGAATAATTGGCGTATGATCGCGGCGTTCTCCACTATCGATCATCCCCGCTTCTGTAATCTTATCAGCAAGCCGGTCACTGACTAACCAGTAATCAATTCTCCAGCCAGAGTTATTTTGTTTACTAGTAATCACCCGTTGTGCCCACCAGGAATAAACTCCCTTTTCGTCGGGGTGAAGGTGCCGGAAACTATCAGTAAAGCCAGCAGCTAATAGTTTTGAGAAATGTGTACGTTCTTCATCAGTAAAGCCAGCTGAATGATGGTTGGTTGCTGGATGAGCTAAATCAATCTCCTCATGAGCCACATTAAAATCACCACTAGCAATTACCGGTTTTTGCTGGTCAAGTTCATGCAGGTAGTCACGGTAACAATCATCCCATGTTTGCCGCTCATCTAAGCGTTTAAGCCCGTTGCCAGAATTTGGTGTATACACTTCCGTAACATAGAAGTCCGGAAATTCAAGGGTAATGATTCTTCCTTCATCATCCATTGGTTCTGGCGCATTAATTTTAGGATAAGTTACTTTCGGCTCATATTGGGCTAAATAAAGGTACATGGTCCCAGCATACCCTTTCCGTGCTGGTTCAACGGAACTCCGCCATGCCACTTCATAATTGGGGAATAATTCTTGTAAAACCGTCAAATGCTTTTTAGTTGGCCCATTCTTTGACAGCTTGGTCTCTTGAATGGCGATGACATCTGGCTTCATCGCTGCAATCTTTTTTAATACTTCCCGCGTTTCCCCTGCCCGTACGGAAGTTCCAGTTAGTGCTGCATTAATTGAATCAATGTTCCACGAAATAAATTTCACAGCTATTTCTCCTTTTTATTTCTTGATTTAAGGTCGCTTTCTTTGATGAATACCCCATCGGCAGTTGTCTTACCCGTTCGCTTTACAATTTCTTGATAAGCAGCAGTAAGCGCTTGTTGATGGTCAACGCCCACTAATTTAGAAAAGATTAGTAGTGCAATCTGCAAGTCACCGATGCTGTCGATAAGCTTAGCCTGATTTTCCTTATTATACGCACTAGAAAGTTCGCCAAGCTCTTCTGCCATCTTCATAAATTCGACACGTGGATCCGCATGGTCAATCCCACGTTCATGCGCCCACTTATCAATTTTTTGAAACAGATCCTCGTAATTCATCACATGTCACCTCATCAAGTGATAATTCTAGTCTTAACTATATGATAAAAGAACTAGCTACGCAATAAGAAAATTTCACGCAAGCCTTCTTAACAGTATTTATCAATTACCGCTGTTATAATTATTGCTAGAGAAGGGAAGTGAAACAAATGGACTTAACCAAGTATCGAATCGACCCTGCTAAGTTTGCTTTAGCTTGCGTGCAAAGTTCACCTGATCTTACTACTGAAGATAAATTAAGGGTTTACAAGGAAGCATACGAAGAAGCGCTTACTTTCTATCACCAAATTCAAACAGCCGTTATTAATAAAGGTCGTTCAAAAGAAGATCGCAGCCTTGGCTATAATGCCCTCTGAGTATACAGATGAAATAGAAAATTCATCTTATACTT
>BLMQ01000027.1:0-1546 GCA_011958095.1 Lactobacillaceae bacterium
GCTGATGATTTTTCTTATCTTCAGCATCAATTCGAACCATAGCTGCCGATTCATCAATAAGATCAATTGCTTTATCTGGCAAGAACCGATCCGAAATATAACGATCTGACAATTTAACTGCTTCTTCTAGCGCTTCATCAGTAATCTTAGCATGATGGTGCTCCTCATACTTTGGTCGTAGTCCTCGCAGGATTTGTAGAGTTTGGTCAGTAGTCGGCTCATCAACTTGAACAGTAGCAAAGCGTCGTTCAAGTGCCGCATCCGATTCTATATATTTCTGGTATTCATCAAGGGTAGTAGCACCAATTGTTTGCAGCTCGCCTCGTGCTAAGGCTGGTTTCAAAATATTAGATGCATCAATTGCCCCTTCAGCACCACCAGCACCAATTAAGGTATGGAGTTCATCAATAAAAAGAATCACCTGCCCATCGTTTTGAATCTCATCAATCACTTTCTTAAGGCGATCTTCAAATTCTCCTCGATACTTGGTACCCGCAACTAATGATCCCATATCTAGCATCATTAAACGTTTATTAGCCAATTCAGCTGGAACCTTACCATCAACCATCCGCTGAGCAAGTCCTTCAGCAATCGCCGTCTTCCCTACTCCCGGTTCTCCAATCAAAACTGGGTTGTTCTTGGTACGACGACTAAGAATCTGTTCCACACGTTTAACTTCCTTATTTCGACCAATTACAGGATCGAGCTGACCATTCCGAGCAAGTTCTGTCATATCACGAGCTAGTTTATCTAATGTTGGTGTACCAGTTTGCTGGGTCCGTCGACGAGATGGTTGACGATTAGAATTGCGTTGCTGACTATCAGCAATCCCTAACCGGCGTAAGATTACTTTTCTCATCTGCCGCGGAACAACATCTAAACTATACAAGATTCGTGAAGATAGGACACTTTCATCTGCAATTAATGCTAGTAATAAGTGTTCAGTGCCGATTTTTAAGGCATGCATTTGTTGAGCTTCTCGACCAGCTAATGATAATACCTGCTTTGCTTTTGGTGAATATGGAAGATAATCTGAAGCTCCCAGATTTTCTAGCGTTCCATAGCCAATTAAGCGTTCAATTTCTTCACGAATATCATCGCTTGTAATAGAAAATTGTTCAAATATTTTGTTAGCAATCCCATCTTTATCCATTGAGAGGGCAAGCAAAAGGTGTTCAGTCCCTACTGCTTGGTGTTTAAAGTATTTTGCTTGTTCTTGTGCAATTGCTAGAACATGCTTTGCACTTGGCGTGAACATATTATCCATGTACAATCCCCCTTTTAACTTTCATAGCGAAGTCGATTCAAGAATGATACTAATATCCGGGCGCGAAGTTGATCTTCAATCTTACTATCATTAACTGCTAGTGCTTGTTTAGATAATGCAACTAGCATTAGGTCTCCTTCACGTCTCGTAATCACGTCTTCTTCATATAACGTTCGAACAATATCAAAAGCATCACGTTCACGAACCGAGTCGCCAATTGCTTGAATAAGTGAGTTTAGCACATTTACGTCATCAAGTAAATTAACTCGCTCGATTCGA
>BLMQ01000028.1:0-1221 GCA_011958095.1 Lactobacillaceae bacterium
AATCGAGTAGGAGATAATTGATTATTTCAATTATCGACCTCTCACACCACCGTACGTACGGTTCCGTATACGGCGGTTCGACAACTTAATCACATTGAATTGACTGGAGCGTCTTGGACATATTCATAAGTCCAAGTTGTTCCAGTTTTCTATTAGTTAGAGAATAGCTCAAGGTCTTACTATGTGCAGTTCGCCAGTAGCCCTTTCGGGTACTAGCGAAGACATATGCATCACGCTGGGACAGCCCCAACTTCTGTAAGTTAGTTACCTTAGTTTTAAACTTCTTCCATTGCTTCCAGATATACTGCCTTATTCGGGCTCTCAACCACTTGTCAAGGCGTTGAATAAAGTCAGTTAGTTTTCCAATTGAGTAGTACTGAAGCCACCCACGCATTTTTCGGTGAACTTCTTCAAACATTCTTGTCAGAGATATTCCACGATTACGTTTAGTTAATAACTTCAATGCTTTCCTTACTCGTTGTTGCGATTGCTTAGCTGGACGGGCGTAGGCCCCATTGTGGTCTACGCCCAACGAAAAGCCAAGAAACTTCAATCGTAACGGGCTACCGACTTTGGTTTTATCTGGGTTCACTTTAACTTTCAAGCGCTTTTCTAGAAACTGGGTAATGCTTCGCATTACTCGTTCTCCGGCTCGTTGACTTTTAACATAGATGTTACAATCATCCGCATAGCGCACAAAGTGATGACCACGTCTAGTCAACTCTTTGTCCAACTCATTTAGATAGATGTTCGCCAGTAGTGGGGACAATGGCCCTCCTTGTGGGGTTCCTTTTTCGCTCTTAGCGAAAAGCCCATGGTCTAAGACTCCGCTAGTTAGAAACTTACGAATGAGTCTTAGTGTCCATGGGTCATCAATATATTGTTGGAGATACTTAATCATCAAGTCATGATTAACGTTATCGAAATAGGCTTTTAGGTCTAAGTCAACAACTCTTCGATAACCTTGATTATAAAGATCTACTACTTTTTCAATAGCGTCATGGGCCCCACGGTGGGGACGAAAGCCAAAACTATTATCAGAGAAAACGCGCTCAAAGATAGGCGTAAGAATTTGGGCCACAGCTTGTTGAACCATTCGGTCCACCACCGTTGGTATTCCAAGTCTTCTTACTTCACCATTAGGCTTCGAAATTTCTACCCGTTTGACTGGGGCTGGTTTATACTTGCCCTCACGCAAACTAGCGATCAGTTCCGTCTTAT
>BLMQ01000029.1:0-9398 GCA_011958095.1 Lactobacillaceae bacterium
TCCACGAGGATTTTCGGCTCACAAGCCACTAACTTTAGTTAGTGGTGGTTGACTAATTGGTTGCTTAATTATTATTGGCGGGTTAATTCAAACTCACATTATTGATGATCGGGTTGCCAGTATTAATAGTTCATTAAACACTCAACAACAGGTATTACGTAAGACTAAGCTTAAGGCCGAGAATCCAGTTGCAAATATTAAAGCTAAGACTCCTGCACAAATAAATAGCCAAAGTCAACTACAAGCAGCTAATGAAATGTATAAGACTGCTAATAGCTTCTTTAGTGTTGTATTTAACTTTAATAGTCAATCTTCCTGGGATCAGCGTAGTAAGAAAGCTAGTCCCTATGTCACTGATAATATTTTAAAAGATAAGCATTTCTTTAATAGTGGTAAAGATATTTCTGGCCATAGCATTATTGAAGCTGAAAAACTAATGGCTACTTTTAATAATTTAAGTTTGGCTACCTCATCTATTGATAATAACAATCATACTATTACGGGATTAGCTCAAGTTACCTATACGGGAGAGATGGAAGGTAATAATTCGGCTCAAAGTACTGATGTTTATCAATTAACTTATGATTTACAACAGCATAAATTAACGCAAGTTCAGCGGATTGGCCAATTGGGTTCTGATAATTAAAGGGGTGATGATAGGTGAATAAAGAACGAGTACTAGCTTTATTACGTGGTGATGGTTTCACCGTCTTTGCATATTTCCTATCCTTAATTATTACCTCAGCACTTTTACCTGTGTTAGGAACTAAAATTGCCTTGGTACAAGAAGGCTTATTAGCATTATTGATGGTGCTGCTCTTTTTGCTTCATCGAGACACACTATGGACTAAATTATCAGGTAAACTAGTGATAAAAAGTGTACTATATGGCTTACTGGCTGTGATAATAGAACTTGCGTTGATTATCATCACGGTGTTGATAACTAAAGTTTCAATCCAGTCACACAATACTTCAGCTGTGTTTAGCATGATAAAAGGATTTCCAGTTTTTGCTTTATATACCGTTGTTATTGCTCCAGTTGTAGAAGAATTAGTTTTTCGGCAGTCTTTCTTCAATTTATGTCAATTCATTAACTGGCGAATTATCAAGTCATCTAGTAAACGCGCCCGTATTTTTAAGTGGATTATTAGTGCTTTTGTGACTGCAATAATCTTTGCTAGTTTACATGCAGATATTGAAGTATGGGAGTATGTATTAATCAGTTTATTCTTACAATGGCTATTACACTATTATAAAGATATTAGGGTATGTATGATTGCTCATGGTATATTTAATTTAAGTACATTATTGTTATTACTGGCTTTATAATAGGATATTTTTTTGCTTGTTAATGGCAACTTGTGTAGCAATGGATATACCTAAATTAGCACAATAATAGAGACGATAGTTATTAATTTACTTAGCTATCGTCTTTTACTTTCAAAAAAATTATTTAATGGCAGAACTTTACTTATCTAAAAATAAGGTTATGCTAGCTTTATCATCTTTTTATTTTACGTGTCATCAAATCTATTTATTGACACGTAAAATAAAAAGAATTAATATGTAAGTGTCAATTAATATGTATATTGAAATTTATACTTTGGTTAGCGGATATAAGTAACAAATAAGTTTCAATATGACATCTATTTAGCAAATATATTTTGGAGGTAATCAAATGACTTATAAACTTTATTTTGCAAATGATGCAGGAAATGACTCATTGAAAGGAACTCTCTTTACTAGTGACGGTACAGAAACTGCAAAACAAATTTTTAATGCTGGAGAAGATATAGAATGTCCGTCAGTAATTGCTATGAAAGATTCCTTAGACGTGACTGCTCCCGTTGAATTTAGCTCAGAAGCAGAAAAAGATGCTTATATGGACGATTTTTTAAAGCATATGGACGTTTCTATTACTAGCAGTTCAGTTAGTGAATCAGGTCGATTTTTAGTCGGTCAAGCAGCTTTAGATAGCACAATGCCGTTAACACATTTTGATTACAATGACTTATCAGGAAAATCTGAAGTTGACCTTACTTTGTTACTTACATTAAGCAATTTAGCCGGCAAAAGAGTCCAGGATGCTTATAAAAAAGGAGAAGATTTAGATAATCAGTTAAAAATGGACGTATATATGACAACTGCATTGCCAATCAGCGAGGCGAAACAGCCTAATGTTTTAAGGAACTATCGTAAACGATATATGGATAATACACATATTGTCACATTTCATAACTTTAAAAATCCAATTAGTGTATCGCTGCAATTTAAAAATGTTTTTGTCGGGTTGGAAGGAGAAGTTGCTTTTGCAGCGATTAAAAATTCGCCAAATGCTTATCCTGAATTGGCTAATAGCATCATTAATTCTCTTAAAGAAAAGTATCCTAAAGTAGCAGATAAAATTAATAATCAATTCATTAAAAATATTAAAGATGCGATAGGCTTTGACCTTGGTGGTAAAACAAGTGATTGTACAGTAATTACTAATGGAAAGCCAAATATAATGGCTTCGAATTCTATTATGCGAGGATACGATAATGTCCTTCAACGTTCGGTTGATTACTTACAAACTAAGAATTATGGATTTGATAATATTCGTCAATTACAAAAATATCTTAATGAAGATGAAAATCCATTTGCGCCAGGCAGTAAAGAAAAAGTTATTAAAGTGGTAAGTTCAGCAGCAGAGCCTTTTGCTGATGAGATTGTAAGTAATGCTTCTCAAACACTACGGAAGATTGGAACAAGTATTAAGATCGGGTTTGTATTCGGTGGGGCTGCAGTACCAATGAAAACTACTCGGCTTTATGAGAAACTTAACAATAAATTTATGAGTTTCAATGGTGATCAAATAATTCCAATTGTTTGGGTTGATGTACCATATGCTCAGGTATTAAATAGGATGGGCTTAGTTTTAATTTTGAAAGCATTAATGGGTCCTAAAGAATAATATAGATTACAAAATCCTGTTATAATGATATGTATATATAATGAATGGGAGCGAAGCATATGCCGAGAGGAGCAGTTACTAAAGCACGTAATTTACAATTGTATAATGACGGACCGGTAAAAGAATGGATGGATATTCAAAACTCGCTTGGTTCATCTATTGGTCAATCCATTACGTTTATTACTACATTGTATGGGGAAGTAGATTTACCTTCTACACTCCCTAAAATACGAGCAAATCAACAAATGAAATTTAATAATAGTAATTTAAAAAATGGACAAAAAAGCAACAATATCCAAAATGAAAAATTTGAAACCAAGACTAAAACAATTAGAATACCGGACTATAGTGAAGTTAGCGCTTGGTTTGAAGCACAGACAGCTCCTAGCGAATCAGTGAATCAATTAATCTTTTTAATTATTGGTATGTTCGGAATTACTGATTTTCCTAGCGCTTTATCTTTTTCACAAGGAGAAATAATTAGCGCTTTAGAGCAGTCTTTCTTTAATAATCCGAAAGAATTAAACAAACAAGATGGTTTTCAGACTAAGGAAGCTAATGGGCAAGAACGGCAAGAATCACAAATGGATGCTGATTTATCCGATTCGGGTGATATTGATTTATCAATGATTAGTACAGATTTAGATGATAAATAGTCGAATATTTGAAACGTAAATTTTAATTGTGAAATATAAACTTCATAAACTTGAGTTTATGAAGCTTATATAGTTAGAATAGTAATTTTTAGCTGAATATATTTTTTACTTTTTAATATAAGTGTTAAATGTTGCTTATATTGAAATTTATGAATTGATATAAATTGTTAGAATTTTTTCAAAATAAAATAGGGATTGATATAATGAATTTAAATTCTGATTCAATTAAACTAATCAAAAATTGGCTTCTTAAAGTTCCACTAGATGAATTAAGAAAAAAGATTAGTGAATGTGAGTGCCAACCTGATAAGGAATGGTGGGAACGGATTTATAAGCTTGCTGTTCAAAAAAGAAAGGAATGCGAGGATTATAATGGAAAACAAAAAATTGATGTTGCATCCGCATTAAGAATGGAAAAAGACTCAAAGACGTCAGTGGGATTGTATGACTGGTCATAAGTACAGTTTTCGTTTGACGGGAATCATGGCCATGAGTTTATAGCAGATAATTGACCAAGATATAATTATCTTTTAATATAGTATTATTGCTTTTAGCAATTATTGAAAAAATGTAATCATACTAATTAAATGAGATATAAACTAAGACGTAAAAAAGAAGCTGATGATATGTATTCGACGAGGAATATACAAGTATTTATTCCAACTATTGAAAATATGGAAATAAGTAGTTTTCTGCAGTTAATTCAACTTCACAATCAAATAGTTAAAATTAAAAAGAAGTTATTAATGGAGAATAAAAGTATTTCATTTAATTTTTCAAAATGTTATAACTTACAGACTAATGGAATTGCATATTTAGGAGCAATAAGCAGTTGGTTAAGTTCACAGGGAATACTAGTTTCATATAACTTTAATTCAATGAATAAATCTGTTACAAATGCATTCAAAAATGTTGGCTTTTTACAAAAACATTTTCATAATCATTTTGAAAATGAAGCTATACCTAGCACAGCTATTGATTTTGAACAATTTCAAGGAGATATTCGATCTGAAGTAGAGTTAAATAATCGAGTAATTAAGTATATTACTGATAAGTGGCTAAGCCAAAATAATATATTAATGATGCCTAAGTTAAAAGATGATCTTAAGTCAAAAATATTTGAATTGTTTGCAAATGCTTTAGAACATTCAGGAAGTAACTTAGGATGTTTTTGTTGTGGAAATAATACCACTTTAAGCAAAAAGCAAGAATTAACTTTAACGCTTATTGATTTAGGAATTGGTATTGCAGAATCGGTACAAGAATATTTTAAAGAAAGAAAAGGGTACCTTCTAGAAAATAATATAGAAGCACTTAAATGGGCTTTTGAAGAAGGAAATACAACTAGAGAAAGTCAGTTTGGCGGATTAGGCTTAGCACTTGTTGAAGATTTTTTAGATATAGCTGATGGGTCGATGGAAGTATATTGTAATAACGTTTTATTGCAAATAAAAGGTAAAGAAAAGAGTACAGACTTTATACCATATAATTTTCAAGGTACAATAATTAATATAAGATTACATCCAACTGATGGTAGATATGGATATAAAGATGAGTTCACGTAAGAAATGGGTAGATAAATATGACAATGATAAATGTAAAGAAATATATAAATGATTCGTTTTCAAGTATTAGTGGTCATAGTTTGGGTAAAGCGATTAGTGAAGCTTTGGGAAATGATAATAAGCAAAAAATTATTCTTGATTTTAACTCAATGTCACCGTTTACGTCACTATTTTTTAATGCTATGTTAGAAGAATTAATAAGTCAGGGAAATATTAAAGTAATTAATGATAGCTTAATTATTAGAAATTTAAGTAGTTTAGATATAAAAACATATAAGCGTTGTTTGAATTCAGCTATTCAACATCAGGTGAAATTAGATGCAGATTAATTGTGAGAACGTAATTGACTTAAACCATATTAATATTGAGGAGCTTAATGAAAGAAAATTAGCATTTTATTTGGACACAAACATTTGGTATTGGCTTACTTATCCGGACTCAAATACTGAACGACTAAGTGATGATTATGCACATTTTGTGAACGAAATTCATCTTGCAAAGGATACAAAGATTTTATATTCGCATTTAACATTTGCTGAGCTAACTAATATTATTGAACGTGATAAGTTAAATAGTTATAAAAGAGACAGTGGTAATCAACATATTTCTAAAAAGCAATATCGTCAATTAATAGATGAGCGTAATAATGTTATGGAAGATATAGAAATAAGTCTTAATCAAATTACGCGTATTGGTGAATCTGATGAAGCGTTTGTTGAGGTATTAAACTATATTAAAAAAGATGATTTTATAAAGACTCTTCAGGAAACAACGCTAGATGGAACTGACATTTTAATGGCAAACTTTATTAAGCAGAATGGCGTCCAGAATATTATAACGAATGATAGAGATTACCTAACTATAAGAGGAGTGAATATCTTTACTTTTGATCTAAGGGTTATTAATACGGCACAATGTCAAGGCTATAATACTGATTTTAGAAGTTGTTTTGAAAGCAGATAAGGAAATACATCTTTTTAATGATACTTAGCCAGAAATCCCGTGACTTTAGTGATGGATAGGTCTCCTATGATACAATACTTGTAGATAGTAATTGATTTGGTAATTGCATTGCTAAAACCAAAGTAAGCAATCACAGTATTATAAGGCTAACTATCTAACAACTATTGATATATTGTCCCTATGGCAACCTGGGGACATAAAAGGCATTGATAATTAGACGACTACTGTTTGATTATAACTTCGGTTGGTCAAATAAGTTGTCCCTATCTACGCAAATTGTGGTCTGAAAGCCACGAGAATTTTCGGCTCACAAGCCACTAATTTTAGTTAGTGGTGGTTGACGGATGTGATGCTTTGCTTTTGAGGGGCTACCGCTTGGTAGCCCTTTTAGTTTAATAACAATGTTCTTAAAGGGCTTAGTTCAACTAAATTAATTAAAGTTTATAAGAGCTTGCAGTTCAAAAAAGAAAGGAGTACGGGGATTATAATGGAGAATAAAAAAATTGATGTTGCATCCGCATTAAGAATGGAAAGAGACTCAAAGACGTCAGCGGGATTGTATGACTGGTCACAGGTACAGTTTTCGTTTAATAGTAATCATATGGAAGGCTCAACTTTGACGTTAGGACAGACCGAACAAATTTATCACAATCGTGAGTTCATAGCAGATAAGGATCAACGAATAAGACGCGATGACCAAATCGAGACGGAAAATCACTTTAAACTATTTAATTATATGTTAGATACAATTAATCATCCTTTAACACTAGAATATATTAAAAAATTGCAGGGAATATTAAAGAAAGGGACAAGTGATGAAGAAAACCCCTTAAAGGTTGTTGGAGATTTTAAGCGAATTAATAATATTATTAACAATACTAGATTGGGCGACACTCAAACCTCAAGAGCAGCGGATGTTCCTCGTGATTTGAAAGCACTAATAGAAAGATGGGAACAAACAGATCATCTTAAAATGAAAGATTTTGCTGATTTCCATTATGCGTTTGAAAATATTCACCCATTTAGCGATGGCAATGGTAGAGTTGGCCGGATACTCTTATTTAAAGAACGATGTCGTAATTCTTTAATGCCATTTATTATTAGAGATGAAAATCGTACTTTTTATATTCGCGGTCTTAAACAGTATAAAAACGATCCAGAATATCTTTTAGGAACCTTTGGCCAGTCGCTTGATGAATATACTGATGCAGTACAACAGGTCTATGGTAATGATTTTGAACTTCTTCCTAAGGCTAAGGTAAAATCAAACCAATTCGAACAATCTAATTTAATAAACAGAAAGAATATTCATAAGAGGTAAATTCATTAGGTAACAATAAAAGAAGGGAACATAGTTATGGCGGATAATACAGCTTTAGCTCAATTTATTGCCTCATTTGGGAGTTTAAATGGTTATGGGAGTACTGTTGCTCAAACAAAAAGGGCTTTAGATACAGGAAATACTAATGCTTTGGAACAAGATAATGAAGATGTACCAATTTTTAAAGATGCTTTAGCTGGGATTAAAGCAGTAAAAAAAGATGGTTTTACAGTTGATGGAATTATTAATATCAATAAATCTTTTGTATATAGTAAGGAAGAAGATCCGGCTATTCCTGGTCATTTAAGGAATTCAATGTATAATTCAGATGATAATATTGCAATTACAATTGATACAGCTGGAAAAGGTCACTATTTTCCTCCAGAAGTAGTTTATAAAGCTGATTTGCAAAAGATTATTGATGAGTTTAAGCATTCTGCACAAACTAAACAGGATGCATGGCTCGTATTTGCAAAGTTAGCAAAATTACAACCTTTTCAAGATGGTAATAAGAGGACAGCGTTAATTGCTGCAAATGCAGCATATAATGTTTGGGAGAAAGAAAATTATTTAGTCTTGCCTTTTAATGAACTAGATCGTGCTGAATTTACAATTAACTTAATGCGATTTTATGGGGCAACGGATCATAGTGCCGAAAATAAGGCTTTTTCAAAAATGTTAGAGCTTCTTCCTAATGATAATGAGCAAATTTACCATAAACATATTAACGAACAAAAAGCTTTGAATCCGAAAACTGTAAAACTAAAACCTCTTTTTCGAAATGGTCATAAAGAAATGAGGCGATGAATGAATACAAATTTAAAACACTGTAGATAAACTAATCTAAATTGATATATTGGATTATAATTAAGTAATAATTTAGAGAAACTTTGTGAATTGAACTATTTTCCCATGGGAAAATCATGGGAAAAAATATTCTAGATTTCTCGATATTTCTCATTAAATATCGGTATTTAGTCCAAAAACATAACGTCTATAAACGTTGATAAATCACGGAAAGGGTTGATATATATGAGTTTAGACACAGCAATATTTGCCGGCGGATGTTTCTGGTGCATGGTCCAGCCGTTTGATACTTATCCGGGAATTGAGAAAGTTGAATCAGGTTACACTGGTGGACATGTTGCCAATCCAACCTATGAGCAGGTATGTTCTGGAACAACAGGCCATACAGAAGCAGTAAAGATTACTTTTGATCCTGATAAAATTTCATACAAAGACTTAGTAGAGATTTATTGGCACCAAACTGATCCGACTGATGCAAGTGGTCAATTCCAGGATCGGGGAGATAATTATCGTCCTGTAATTTTCGTTAAAAATGATGAGCAGCGTAAAATTGCAGAGGAATCGAAAAGGGCTTTACAGGAAAGCGGCCGTTTTGGCGATGCAAAGATTGTAACAACAATTGAGGATGCACAACCTTTCTATCCCGCAGAAGACTATCATCAGGGCTTTTATAAGAAAGATCCGCAACGTTTTGCCTTAGAAGAAGCTGGTGGTCGACAACGATTTATTGAGAAGTATTGGAAAAATAATTAATTATGAGAGACAAACAATCAATTAAGGACGATATTGTCCAACAATTAGCAACAGTTATTGATCCTGAACTTCATATTGATATTGTTAATTTGGGCCTCGTTTATACAATTGATCTCGATAACGATGGAATATGTTTGATTGAAATGACGCTAACGACAATGGGATGTCCGTTGACAAATGTGCTGGCTGACATGGTAGTTAAAGCGGTGAGAGAGGTTCCAGAGGTGAAAAACGTTGATGTGGAATTTGTCTGGGAACCAGCTTGGACGATTGATCGGATGAGCCGTTTTGCTAAATTATCGTTAGGGGTTCATTGATATTTGAATAATTGGATAAGGGAATAGGGAGCGAGACAGAAGTCACTTGTGACTTCGTTTTCG
>BLMQ01000030.1:0-13765 GCA_011958095.1 Lactobacillaceae bacterium
TCCACGAGGATTTTCGGCTCACAAGCCACTAACTTTAGTTAGTGGTGGTTGACTATTCCATTAAAAGATCACTATGTTGCAGCAACTCCTGATCCTTTAAGAGGATTTAATGCTGGGGTTATGTTGATAAATAATCAATTATTTCATCATAATCCGCATAAAGTAAAGCAATTATTTAATGTGAGTCAGAATAAAGAAAATGCTCAAGCAGATCAAACAGCACTAAATATTGTGTTTGGTGATACTTATCTTAAGCTTTCTAATCAATATAATTATATGATTAGTGGAGAACAATATCTTACCTATAATTATAAAGACTTAAGAGAAAAACATGTGGTTCGGTTGAATAATGTAACTAATCCCAAAATCATTCATTATGCTGGGGGAGATAAGCCGTGGAGTCTTACTTCTGGAGGTTTAATGCGTGATATTTGGTGGCAATATAGAAATTTGTCATGGGAAAATGTTTTATCACGTCGTCTATTAGAACCAGTTAGGCCTAAAAGCAAGGGTGAGTTTTTTACTTTTACACCTACAGATGATTTGTTTAATATTAAGTCGTTAATTAAACAATTACCAGAGTATACCTTTAATATTGCTGCTTGGGTTCCCATGTCATCAAAATTAATATCATTACTTGAATATCCTAATGTGCGTCTTTATTCACGGGTATCAGAGGGTAGGGTACAACAGTTAGTTCGAAAATGTGATCTTTACTTAGATATTAATAGCCTTAAAGAAGGAGGATTTTCAGATAAGTTTAGTTATCTTGGAAAGCCAATTTTCAGTTTTGCTAGTGTTGCTCGACCAAATAATCACCAAAATTATCATGTCTTTGCGGATAATGATATTCACGGAATGGTAAAAGCTATAAATAAAATATTTAATGGTTAAAATTTATCCAGTAATTGTTAGAGGTAGAATACGAGTTAACCTAAAATTGTTTCTTATAAATTTTGTGATATCTAATTATAAATAGTATTAGTACCTTGGAGGAATTATAGTGACAGTTCATATTACAAATCTTTACGGATTTAGCTATAAAAGTACAGCGCAAATTGCTCAAAATCAAACAACTAAAATTGCTTGTGATCAGTTAGGTTTTAAGGAATTGGGAATATATCATTATGATAGTTCACAAGAATCTTTTGAACATTTGCAAGCACGGTTTGACGGGATTATTGCTTCAGTGGCGTTTGGCGATACTGTTATTTTTCAATCTCCAAGCTGGAATACCATTGATTGGGATATAAAATTTATTGATCATTTAAGTGCATATCAAGTTAAAAAAATTATCTTTATTCATGATGTAGTACCTTTAATGTTCCCAACTAATCGTTACCTGTTACCCCAATTTATTGATTATTATAACCGTGCAGATGTTCTTATCGTTCCTACCCAAGAAATGGCAGATTTCTTGAAAGAAAATGGTTTGACAGTTAATAATATTGTTTTACAAGAAATGTGGGATCATATTGCTGATGTTGGATTTTTTCCTCTCGCAGAGACTAATGAAAAAGTAATTAATTTTGCTGGAGATCCTTCAAAGTTTAAATTTGTAAATCATTGGAATTTTTCAGGGACTCCCCTTCATGTCTTCTCTGACAAAAAAACATGGATTGATAACCAAAATATAGTTTCAATGGGGTGGCAAACAGATAGGAACCTTCTTAGCAAACTTCGTATTTCTGGTGGATTTGGCCTTTTGTGGGAAGCAAATCCTTATTGGGCTCAATATATGAAGATGAACGTTTCGTATAAACTAAGTACATATTTAGCCGCCGGGATTCCAGTAATTATTAATAAAAACGCTGCTCAAAGTAAGTTGGTTCAACATGAGGGAGTAGGTATTGTAGTTTCCAGTCTTGATGAGGCTGTTGAAATAGTACAAAATTTAAACGATCAAGACTATAATAAAATGATAAAACGAGTTAATGATTTTGCCGAATTAATTCGTGGTGGTTTCTTTACTAATAGAGCATTAACTGAAGCCATTTTCAAATTACATTGTCGATAATTTTAAAGTAATGAGGGAAAAAACGTGACACAACAAACGCAATCAAGCAACTTATTGAAACGAGTAGGGATAACCCTTCTTATCCTTATTATTTATATGCTTGGCTGTACTATTCCAGTGCCGTTAACAAGCATTTCATCAATATATAGAGAAGTCTTAGCGAATAGTTCTGTTGGAATTATGAGTTTTATGAGTGGGAGTAACCTTCAGCGACTATCATTATTCATGGTTGGGCTAAATCCTTTAATGATTGCGATGATGATTGTTCAACTTCTAATGATGCTACGGCTTTTTTATTTTGATACGCTTTCAACGAATCAAGTAATGAGATTCCAGCAATGGTTAACACTGATTTTAGCTGTTATCCAATCATTAGCGATTACTTTAGGGCTACATATTACTAAAACCTTATTAGATAGTTTAGCAGTTACTCTCATTTTAACTGCCGGTAGCCTTTTTGTAGTTTGGTTAGGTAATATAAATATGAAATTTGGGATTGGTGGAACGATAACAATTATTTTGTTTAATATAATTTCTGGATCGTTTCCAAGTCTCATACGTTCGGTTAAACTTTTGTCTCAGCAAAGATATGGCATAATCATGGTGGTATTAGCAGGAATAGTTGGTTGTATTATTTTAGTATTTTGGATTGCTTTTAATCGAGCTTATTACCCAATTAAAATAGTTAATACAATGATGAGCAGTCATGATAAGCCGATTATTCTTCCACTAGGACTCAATATGGGGGCAATGATGACTTATATGGTCGGAATGTCATTGTTAATGGTGCCCACACTATTAATAAATGTTTTAGGACCACGGTCCATTTGGGCTAATCCCTATTTTAATATAGCAGTAAGTGGTGGATTAGCTTTTGTTTTGTTTTACTTCTTTACTTTTGTTCAGTTTGATCCTAAGGAACAGGCGAAGACAATGTTGCATAATAATAATTATATAATCGGTATTCGTCCAGGTGAACCAACGAAAAAATATTTGCAACAAGTTGTTTTGCACGTATCTTTTATTGGGGCAGTGCTAAATGCAATTCAGTTGAGTTTTGGTTTATTAGGAAGCCAAATTTTGGGTAAATTTGCTGGATTAGCCATCATACCAATGAATATGATTATGATTGTAATGTTTATGCAGGGAATAAAAGATCAATTATTAATGTTATTGTTCCCATTAAGATACGCACATTTAATGAAGGATGAGTGATTATGGATTATTTAGTTCCTGCTTGGCATGAGTTGTCAGAAGATTGGGCTTATACCATCCCTAAACTTGAATTTGATGATGCAGTTAGTCATATCAAAGTATTTCAAACAAATCAAAAGCCCTTTTCACTAATCATCACTGATTATCAACCACAATTATCGACAAAATTAAATCAACTAACGATCTCACCAACGCAAATCTTTAGTACTTTTGATTATCTACAGGGAATTCACCATGTTGATAGTCAAATTATTGATTACCGTGATTTTAATTGGCCAACTGGCGCTTACTATGATTTTACAAACTTTCGAGTAATCGTGATGGTCAAAGAAAATCCTTATGCTAAAGTGACTTTTGATACACAAGGTAAAATCCTTTGGGTGGACTATCTGGAAAAGGATAAGATAAGCCGGCGCTTGCTACTTGATAGTCGTGGCTTTATTTCACGAGAAGAACTATTTGAAAATGAACAAGTTTATCAACATATTTATTATGATGAACAGGGTTATTGGCGATTTAAACATGATATAAAATCCGATCAAGTCGAAATTAATAAGCGCTTTTCAGGATTAACTGATCATTTACATTATGAGCATTTAAATGATTTACTCACGGAAATTATTACTAAGCATATATTAAGTAAATTTGATATGAACCAAGACAATTTAATTGTCACGCTGGATGATCAGGCAGTGATCGACCAAAAAACTTATCTGCCTTATCAGCCCAGCTTTTCTTTGAGTCGTTGGCATAGGTATTATGAAAGTCTTGATGAACTTAAAAGCCAACAATTAAATTTGGTTGCGGATAATAATGAAACAAAGAATAATGTAAAAAAACAAACTAATATAGATGCAACAATAATTCCCCTGTTTCAGTCCCGTTTTAATTTAGGTCATAGTCAACGCTCAGATCAAGAGCAAATAGGGCTTTTTATTGAGTCAATGACCAAGGATGAGGTGGATAAAGTATTGGAATTGCTTTATCAGCGATTGCTAAAGAATCCTAAAACGACAGCATTGACGCTAATGAGTTATAGCACTGAAAAATTGCAGCAATCTCAACAAGCTCTTGAAAACTTGAAAGAAAAACATCAAGGTGAATTTGTCTTAGCTAGTGAGGAACAAAATGAAGTTGAAGAAATTTTAACGAAGCAAATGGATATTCCTAAACTAACTATTGATATAAAAAGAATTAGTACTCCTGCTGAAGCTGGGCGACAATTAGACTCGTTACGGATCTTAATTGACTGGGGAAATCAATTGGACGAGTTCTTACAGATTTCGGCTATTAGCACAGGTATTCCACAAATATATCGGCAACCAAATAGCCAAATTAAAAACTATCAAAATGGTTTAATTTGTCCACAACTTTCTGATATTAATAAGGGATTAGACTATTATTTAGGTAACCTTAAGCATTGGAATGAAGCCCTCATTTATAATGTTCAATTGATGAATCAATTATCAGCGGCAGAATTACAAAAGAAGTGGGAAAAAGTTTTAACAAAGTGAGGTGAATCTTCATGAATGTCTTACAGTTAGGCGCACAAAACTGGGCAGATAAATACAAAATTCCAAATGGAATAACATGGACTTATAATACCTATCCTCAGGTGGGAATAAAACAATTTGATTTAGTAATAATTACAGAAGGCGTCCAATTAGAAGATGATTTGTGGAGTAAACTTCAATGGCAAGTTCCTCCTTATTGTGTTTTGTACTCTCCATTTGCTGAAAAAGACCTTAGTGAAGCCGGTTTAAATTTTATTAAATGTCAAGAAGCTCGTCAGATTGTTGAAGAACCTCAAGAGATAATTGATCAAATGCCAATCAGATTCTTTCATGGTCAATCTGGTGTACGATTTGCACCTACTAAATTATTATTAAATAATTCAGTAGGAACATTTACGGATGATGGTCATCTTAAAATGAAAATTGAAGCGGATGAATGGACTAATTTAGGTAGCTATCAGCAAAATATTTATATTGACCCTCAACGGTTGCTTAAATTTAATCTTGAATATGATCAAAAGGCTAATATTAAAATACGTTTACGAGTTTTTATTCAGTCTGCTGGAGGAGATGGTAGTTTTAAGGACCAGTATTTCCTTAATTTTTCGAAAAACAATGAAGAACAAGAACTACCAATTAAACTAGAAGATGTTCCACGATATGCTAACGTTAGTGTTGAGGTGCTTGGAAAAGGAGACTTAACATTAGGTGTTTTGCATGCCCGTTGGTCGCGAAGAGATTATGGTGAATTCCTTACAGGGGGGAAACGTCTTGTTGATCCGATAACTGGCGAAGATATTGCATATTACTTTAATCCTGGTGATTTACGGCCGCCATTACATGTTTATTTTTCTGGAGCACGTAGTTTAGAGGGATTTGAAGCATATCCTCTATTTAGGCGTAATCATACTCCAGCTTTACTGTTTACGGATCCGCGCTTGGTAGTGGGGCAGTTTTATACGGGTGCGGCGATTGAAGGTCAAATCAAAGACACAATTAGTGAAACGTTGAGAAAACTAGGCTTTAGTCGGCAACAATTAGTATTGAATGGGATTTCAATGGGGACATATCCAGCAATTAAACTTGGAGCTCAATTATCTCCTTATGCAATTAACGTTGCCAAACCAACTGTTAATTTAGGGCAAGTTGCTTTACGAGCCCGTCTAGAACGACCAGATGAATTCGATACAATCTTTGATATCGATCGCCAATTGGTATCGTCTTTAACCTCTGAGCAACTTAAGCAATTAGATACAAAGTTTTGGGAGTTAATGAATCAAACTGACTTAACTAAGACACGAATATATGTTGGGTATATGAAAAATGATGATTATGATAATTTGGCAATAAAAAGAATGCAGGAAAACGCGGCCATTCAAAACGCACGATTGTTTGTTAGCAAGGGCTTTCCAGGACGGCATAATGATAATAATGCAGTTGTTCAATGGTTTGTTAGTCGTCTTGCGGAAATAAATAACGCTTTTGGACGAGGAGAATAAAAATGCAATATTTTGTTAATCAAGGCTATTGGGAACCAACAAATGCTTATTCTGCAGGATCAAATATTAGAATTAATCCAGATTACAGTGTATCATTCCATAACTCACTAATGGCACCGGGAAAAACAATTATGAGTTGGAATTCTGTAAATTCATACCAGGCAACTAAATTGGTCCCGCAATTACCAATTTTCCGCAATAATCATAAATACCGCTTAAGTGTAAATGCAAAGGCAGAACCGATTTATTCATTAATTATTCGGTTAACCTTTTTTGACGCGCAAGAACACGAAATTAATCATGTCGAATTTCAGCAACGGTCAATTGAATTTGTTTATCCCTCAGAAGCTGTGCAGTATCGACTAGAATTGATTAATAATGGACTTACTGATTTAACTTTCCAACGGTTTGAAATTTGTGATGCCGATCTTCCAGTCAGCGTTCATGAGGATGTTTGGTTTCACGAGCCAATAAATGAAGATGTAAAGGGAAAGCTTAATTTGCTTTTAATCGCTGACAATAAAAGGGTTCGCAAAACATATCCAGATTTAAAAAAGTATGAAGATTATAAAATGCAGCCAATTAGTGTTGCATGGCAATCATCAGCTGGTGTAGTAGCGATTTTAAAGCAATGGTTGATTTCGAATCGAATCTATGATGCCAATGTGATTAGTACTAATCCGAAGTTAGATCAAGTAGTATTGGAGTTAAAGATGGAGCTTTCCACCATCAATGCAGTCGTTACTAATCAGACTGACCCGCAATCGCAAATTGCCGATGTGATTTATCCATTAATGCCAGCTACTACTTGGAGTTCACCAGTATTGGTTAATCCAGACTGGCCAATTATCTTTTCGGTCATTCAAGAAATAAATTCAAAAGAGGGATAAGATATGACGTACCCCAATTTTAGGTTACAAAAAGTAAAACATACCCTTGCTAAAGTAAATGCATTAACTGCTGAAATGCGAGGGATGAGCGATGAAGAGCTTAAACATCAAACTGTTCTATTAAAAAAAGAATTAGCTAATGGTAAAACAGTTGATGATATCTTACCACGGGCATTTGCGACCATTCGGGAAGCGGACTACCGGATTTTAGGAATGTTTCCATATGATGTTCAAGTTATGGGGGCAATTGTCTTAAATCAAGGTAATATTGCGGAAATGAAAACGGGGGAAGGAAAGACTCTAACAGCAACGATGCCTTTGTATTTGAATGCTTTAACCGGAAAGGGAGCTTTTTTATTAACGCCAAATAACTACTTAGCTCAACGTGATAAAGAGCAATTACAGCCAGTCTATGAATGGTTAGGCTTAACGGTTAGTCTCGGCTTTGAGACCGATGATCAAGAAAAGAAGACAACGCCGGAAGTTAAGCGGAATTGGTATAATGCAGATATTACTTATACAACTGCTAGTAGTTTAGCTTTTGACTACTTGTTTAATAACCTTGCCACCCGGCGTGATGACCAATATTTACGGTCATTTAACTATGTAATCATTGATGAAGTTGACGCAATTTTACTTGATGAAGCGACGTCGCCTTTTGTGGTTTCAAGTACGCCAATGGTTCAATCAAATTTATATCAGTTAGCGGATGCTTTTATTCATATTTTACAGCCTAAAATTGACTATAAATTGAATGAAGATCATGATGCGGTATGGCTGACTCTTCACGGAATACAACGTGCAGAACGTTTTTTCCGTATACCAGATCTTTTTATAAGCAAATATCGAGAAATTTATCGTCATATTATCCTTGCCTTACGAGCTCACTTTATTATGGAAAATGGTCATGATTATTTAGTTAGTGAAGGAAAAGTTGTTTTACTTGATGAGACAAATGGGCGACTGAAAAAAGGAGTAAAGGTCAGTACAGGGTTGCATCAAGCAATTGAAGCAAAAGAACACGTTGACCTTACGCCTAACCAACAAGTTGCAGCTTCGATTACTTTCCCTAGTCTGTTTGGTTTGTTTAATAAAATCGCCGGAATGAGTGGAACGGCCAAAAGTGATGAACATGAATTCTTTGAAGTATATAAGATGCGAGTTATCCAAATTCCGACTCGGAAAAAGGTAATTCGTAGAGATTATCCAGAGCAAATTTATTTAACAACTCGTCAAAAGCTAATTCATGCCCTTGATGAGACAATTGAGCTTCATAAGGCAGGGCGTCCAGTTTTATTAGTGGCTGGTTCGGTAGAAAATTCAGAAATAATTTCTGAATTATTATTAGACCGTGGTATCTCTCATAATGTTTTAAATGCGTTTAATGTCGCTCGAGAAGCTGATATTGTAAAAGATGCTGGACAAAAAGGGGCGGTGACTGTTGCTACCAACATGGCTGGTCGTGGAACAGACATTAAACTTGGTGAAGATGTGAAAAAATTAGGTGGTCTTGCCGTAATTGGGACAGAAATGCTACCAGCGCGAGTAAAGATGCAGTTGGCTGGACGTGCTGGTCGGCAAGGTGATCCGGGTACAAGTAAATTTTATATCTCTCTAGAAGATAGCTACCTTGCTAAGAACAGTACCAAACGGTTCAAAAATTATTATCGTCAATTACGAAAGAAAAAGACCGATAAACAGTTACGTAGTCCACGTTTAAAAATGAGTATAGCAATGCTTAATGATCGTGTAGCCGCTAATCAGCAAATGGCACGCAGCAATGTCAATAAGAATGAAATTGCATTAAAAATTCAGCGTAAGTATCTTTATGATCGGCGTGACCAGTTAATGAGAACCGCACATTTAGAAACAGAAGTTGGAAAATGGTTAAGCAGAGGGATTTCTCTTTACCTTGATAAAAAAGCAGAATGGAGTGCCCTAGAATTACGACATTTAATGAATCAACATTTTACTTATGATGTTGTGGATTTGCCGGATAATTTAGAATTAACCCCCAAAAAAATACAAAAATATTTAGAGCAATTTTGTCAAAAAGAGCTAGAACAGAAAGCTAAAGTATTAATCAATAGTGAACAACTAAATCAGTTTTATCGTTCAGCTTTATTAAATGCGCTTGATAGTAGCTGGACTGACCAGATGGCTTATTTATCGAAACTATCAGTTATCGTTCAGCCATGGACAACAGCACAACGGGATCCTAAGTTTATGTACCAAGAAAAAGCTTATCAAGCATTTGAAAAAATGTTTGATACTGTCGCCAAAAAAGTAGTTGATAATTTAATGCTAAGTACTATTAGATTAAATAAAGATAATAATTTAATTGTTCATTTTAATTAATGATGGAGGAAAGTATGACTGTATATAATATTAATTTAGGAATTGGCTGGGCCAGTAGTGGTGTCGAGTATGCTCAGTCATATCGTGCACAAGCATTTCGTAATCTTAACATTTCAGCAAAATTTGTTTTTTCGGACTTGATTTTAGGGAATAACATTGCTGATTTAACTGCTAATCTAGGTTTTAATGCTGATCAGATTATCTGGCTTTACAACTTTTTTACTGATATTAAAATTGCTCCATCAACCTTTTTACTCGATACTTTTGTTAAGCAAAATCAACTTGAGGAACGAAATTTTATCCTTCAGCCCGATAATGGCACGAAAGAGTTACAATACAAATCTGAAGAAGAAAAATTAACGATCGTGCCACGATATAACAATCGAGAGAAAAAGACAATTGACCAGGTTACTTATGTCGTTAACAATCAACTAATTAAACGTGATTTCTATTCATATACGAAATATGCAACGGAATATTATAGTGGGGATGCTCATGATAATCACGTTGTTTTTCGGGAATTTTATAATGAAGATGGGACGATTGCGTATACTCAACACTTAGATGGGGACGGGCATGAAGTATTTGAATTTTCTGATCAAAACTATTATTCAAAAACTGGTCTTTATCGTGAAATGCTTCGGAAATTGAATTTTAAAGCTGATGATATAATTATTCTTGATCGAATGGATGAAGATAAGCAGTTAGTTAATGGTCAATTGATTTTTGAACATCATTTACCAGCAAAACTGGTTATCCCTGTTCATGCTGACCACTATGACAAGCATTATACAAATGATCACCAAGTATTATGGAATAATTTTTATGAATATCAATTCATGCATTATCAAGATGTAGCTGCTTATGTCGTTGCGACGGATCGACAACGTGACTTGCTAGCTAGTCAGCAAAAACATTTTAACCATGCTAAACCACAAATTAATACTATTCCGGTTGGTAGTTTGGAACACTTGGTAAAGCCAAAAGAGACCCGCAGAACACATTCTTTAATTACTGCTTCTCGATTAGCCAACGAAAAACATATTGATTGGGTTATTGAAGCAACTGTTGCGGCACATAAAATAGTTTCGGACCTAACCTTGGATATTTACGGTGAGGGTGGCGAACGGAGCCGGTTGCAAGATTTGATTACAAAAAATAATGCTGATTCCTATATTAAATTAATGGGGCAACATGATCTAAAGGATGTTTATCAAAAGTATGAAACATATATTGCGGGCTCAACTAGTGAAGGTTTTGGGTTAAGCTTAATGGAAGCAGTGGGTTCAGGTTTATCGATGATTGGTTTTGATGTTCCCTATGGTAATCAGACTTTCATTGTAGATCAACAAAATGGTTATTTATTGCCATATACTGAAGATTGGGGTAATTCACGTAAAGAACAATTACTAGCTGATGCTATTATTAAAAACTTTACTGAGGCCGACTTAACATCTTTCCATGAAAAATCATATTCATTAGCTGAGTCGTATTTGACTAAGAATGTTGCTAAACAATGGCAGCAATTGATAGGAGAGTTACAGCATGCTTAATTTATTTGATAACTTTGATCAAGCTTCATTTGATTTTCTTCGCTCTCAACGAACTGCTCAGATTAAAATCCCAACGGTAGTAATTTATGATGATGGATTCTTACCACCCGAAGTTGAGTCACCGATCAAGTATTGGGGTAACTATAACGTAAACAAAAAGCCCTTATATTTTGACCATCTTTCCCTACCTCCTTACTGGCGAATTTTGAGCACAGCAGCCCAGGGACAGATATATGACCTTGACAAGAAACGAGCAGATATTATATACCAAGCTACTGATAATACTCGTCAAGTAAAAGAAGTTCGTTGGTTGAATAATAATGGTAAAGTTAGCTGGATTGACCATTATAATCGTTATGGTTATCGTTTTGCTCAAACTTATTATCGCAACGAACAGCCAGCATGGCGAAAATATTATGATAAAAAGAACCGTGTTTTTCTTGAATGGAATCTTATCGCTGGTGATTTCTTTTTGGATGTTGATGGAGGTTATCATTTTCCATCATTAATTGAACTTGTTAAATATTATCTTCAGACACGTCGTTTTAAGCTTGATCATATTTTTTATAATACTTTAAACCAAGGATTAAGTGTTTCACTGAACTTACCTGCAGATGGTAGTGATACTTTATTTTGGCATGAACCGCTGATCGGGGATGAATTGCCAGGTAACATGAAATTTTTAATGGAAAATAGTACACGGACCAAACATATTATTTTTCAACGATACACTGATTGGCAACGAATCGGCGCTAAGCTTAAAAATAATAACGTTGACTTTGGCTTCCTCGGGACTATCTACCCGCATCCACGGGCTAATCAGCTGCGCCTCCAAGCTTTGATCCTTACTAATTCAGATGAGATAGTTGAACTATCAACGCTTATTAAGAGTTTGCCTAATATTAAGTTTCATATTGCAGCCGTTACTGAAATGTCTGGTAAATTGTTAGCTTATCAACAATATGAAAATGTCGAACTATATCCTAATGTCAGTTCAGCACGGGTTAAACAATTGATTGCGGATTGTGACATTTATTTAGATATTAATCGTCAAAACGAAATTTTAGATGCTGTTCGTGGTGCTTTTGAGCAAAATATGCTGATTGTCGGTTTTGATGAAACACTCCACGAACCACAATTCGTTAATCCTCAGAACGTGTTTAAAGTAAAAGAGGTCCAGAAAATGAGTAAACATATTATGGCAGCCTTGCTAAAGCCAGCATTGATGAAAGAGCTTATCGATACGCAGCGTCAACTAGCTAGTGAGGTTAGTGTACAAGATTACCAAAGAATGATTGGAGCCTTGCAACATGACAGAAAAAGATAACAGTCACCAGCACGACGAATCACTGGTGCAACAACATGCTTTGAAACGGTTAGATAAAGTGGAAGAAGAAAAACAAAAACCATATAAAAAGAAAAAAGAGCCAATTAACTTTCGTTCCGTTTTTATGACTCTACTTTTAATTTTAGTTGTCGGAATGATGTTAATAGGATATTTTATACGATAATGCTAGAAAAAAGCTTAGGGCAGCAATAATTCTCCCTAAGCTTTTTTGATCAATTGATATTTATAAAAATTATCAATTGATCACTTGAGAAAAAGATGAATCTTAGAAAGTGTGATAAATGTTTTTGCTGGAAAGAGAGTAGAAATTGAGAAGGAATAGGTGTACAATCGATGCTGATGAATGCTGACAATTGTTTATAGGTGGATAATTTAGAGAGGTGACTTATCTATGGCGAAGAACAATAAAGAACAAGAAGATAAAAGTAAGGTAAAACTATATAAAACCAAACATGGTTGGTTTAGTGCATTGACACGTTTCTTTAAGATGTTCTCATTTCGAACAAAAAAGGAAGTCAAACCAACCAATTTTCAGGATTTAGATTCCTTAAAGAATGCTAATGTTTCTGATTCAAGGGATGCCTATAAAAAGGGAGCTGCAACTGTTGCAACATTGCTTGGGATCGGGGCAACAGGCGCAACTAATCCGACAGAAGCACATGCGGCAACGACAACAGTTGACCAAAGCTCTCAAGTAATTGGTTCTGGTTCTGGCTCAACATCTACTTCGACATCAGGTAGTACATCGACAAGTCAATCGAAGACTTCCACGAGTGAATCGACGGCTAGTACGTCAAGCGTTAAGTCTGGTCCAACATCTACTAGTACTTCAATCTCAGGGAGTAGTACATCAACTAGCGAATCGAATGCATCGACAAGTACATCAACTAATAGTACATCAACCAGTCAGTCAAACGCTTCTACAAGTGAGTCAACAACAAGTAATTCTGTTAGCTCTTCAACTGCATCTACTGCAGGTGCACAATCAGTTTCAACGGGGATGAATGAATCACTTACTAGTGATAATGCTTCTCTAGCTTCGGAGAGCGGCATTGAATCTGTTGCTAATGAAGCTTCTAATAACACTGTATTTTCTGCAAACCAAAGTCTTT
The DNA here is from genome assembly GCA_011958095.1 of Lactobacillaceae bacterium. Classification (GTDB taxonomy): domain Bacteria; phylum Bacillota; class Bacilli; order Lactobacillales; family Lactobacillaceae; genus Limosilactobacillus. The sequence continues at coordinate 13,507 of BLMQ01000030.1, forward strand.
CATTACGGACAACAACTGAGAATATTACTAATGGGACGATTGCATTATTTAATGCTAGCTTTATTCAAACGAACGCAACTGAAGAAAATACCGCTAAAGTAAGTAACGGCACCGAATTTCAAAACGCCCTTAATAATTCCGACATCAGTGTTATTCAGTTAACAGCTGACATTGATTTAGGTCAGTCTGGAATGGGTAATCTCCAAATTCCACCTCGTGATCTTACGATTGATGGTGCCGGCCATTCCCTCAACTTAGG
>BLMQ01000031.1:0-8828 GCA_011958095.1 Lactobacillaceae bacterium
TGTTGCTTGCGGGGGCTCGAAAACGAAGTCACGAGTGACTTCTGTCTCGCTCCCTCAAAGTTAAGATTAATAATTGCGCATCCCCGTATATTTTTTGCTCAGGACGATGACTAGTATTGTTGCAAGGAGCCCATAGACTGCGCCAACGTAACCGAGGTTTTTCATGGCAGTGAAGGTAACAGCCTGAGAGGCAGTAAAAGAGCCCAGCGAAATACCAATATTAGCAAAAATCGAGTTTAGAGATGAAGCTAAGTCAAGTGATTGAGGATATTGTTTTTCGGCAATATCAAGGAACATTAATTGGGTGGAAGAACCATAGCATGAAAAGGCAATACATAAGACAGCTACAATAATAATGGCGCCCCACTTGAATGGTAAGACGGGGCCAAAGATGAGAAATAAGACTGTCATTGCCGCGTAGATTCCACTGAGTCGGTGGATTCCGCCACGGTCCGCCAGGTAGCCACCAAATTTATTACCAATAATAAAGAAGATTCCCATTCCGAATAAGAGCCAATTCAACCAAGTATTATCAAAGCCCATTTCGTTAGTGATTAAAGGCCGAATATAGGTATAAATTGTGTAGTCAGCCGCACAAATAGCAACGATGAAACTAACACCGAGAATGATTCGAGAATCCTTAAATAACACAAATTGTTTACTAAGGGTACTCTTAAATTGAGGCGTATCACGTGGGACGAGCCAGATTAAGGCGACAAAAACAATGATTGTTATTCCAGAAATCATCCAAAAACTGTCATGCCAAGTAAGGGTAGTGCTGATAACGGTCCCAATTGGAATACCGATAACTGAAGCAATACTAAATCCAGCAAAAACCCATGAAACCAGGCTTGCTCTTTTTTCGCGCGGCGCAACATAGCTCGCCATTACGAGGACCATTGAGATAATCGCACCGGCAACACTAGCAGTTAGAATCCGTGAAAGCAACATTGAAATAAAGTTTGGCGCCATCGCTGTCCAGGTATTGCCGATAAAGAAAATGACCATGAGAACTAATAAAACATGATGTCGTCGCCACCGATTTGCCATTGAAGTAATAATCGGAGTGAAAATAGCATAAACCAAGGCAAATACAGTTACAAGTAGGCCTAACTTACCAAGCGAATCATGGTATTCATGGGCAATATCAGGTAAAACGCCGACAATCATATATTCGTTACACCCAAGCATAAAGGCAACGAAGACAAAAATAATAGCTTGTAAACGATATTTCATAAAATGTACCCTCCCTAATAAATTAAACTCATCATACTGTAGCAAATTTCTGAATGGATTTCTACAGCAAACGCAGATAAACCTTTTGCCTTGCTAAAAAGACTGGTTTTAGGGAAAATATAGGTAACAGTTTATTCGATGGAGGGGTAAAACATGCTTCAAGAAGTTAATGCTATTTTTCAAACTTTTGGCGCGAGTGTAGTTGTCCCAATAATAATTTTTATCATTGCTTTATTACTACGAGTGCAGCCTAAGACCGCAATGATGAGTGCCTTCTATGCTGGTGTCGGTTTAACTGGTTTTACCTGGATTATCACAGAGTTTACGCCAGTGGTGACTAAGATTGTCCGCCAAATGGTTGATAATACGGAGATTAAACTGCCAGTGGTTGATATTGGCTGGCAAGCAGGATCATTAGCAGCATTTGGTTCAACGGTTGGTTTATCGTTTTTTGTTTTTGGATTACTAGCTGAATTAATTTTATTTGCGCTTGGCGTTACGAAAGTGTTTCTGCCTTCTAATATTTGGAATAATTTTGGATATATGATTTGGGGCACGCTAGCTTTTTATGTAACTCATAATTATTGGCTATCATTAGGGCTGGAATTTTTTATGCTCCTGTACTCACTAGTCTTAGCGGAGATTCAGGCAGATCGGTGGGCAGACTATTATGGAATCGAAAATACCACCGTCGACTCCTTACATAATATCGAGCAAGTGGTTCCAGCAATTATTTTAGATCCGTTATGGAATTTACTGGGATTTAACAAAGTGAAGATGACCCCTAAAGATTTTCAGAAAAAACTAGGTGTCTTTGGGGAACCAATTACAATGGGAATTATCCTGGGATTAATAATTGGGATCTTGGGTAATTTATCTTCACTGGGGAAAATAAGCGCGTGGGGACAGATTACTAAATTTGCGATTCAACTAGCTGCCGTTATGGCAATCTTCCCCCTTGTCACAAACGTATTCGCAAAGGCATTTATTCCCATCGCGACTGAAATTGATGAGCAGCAGAAGAAACGACATGGCGAAAATAAAAATAGCCGTTATGATAAAAAGCGGTGGTTCCTAGCCGTTGATGATGGCGTTGGCTATGGAGAATCAGCCACTTTAATTTCCGGAATCATTTTAATCCCGATTATGGTTTTAATTGCTTTTATCCTTCCTGGCAATAAGACCCTTCCGGTAGTTGATTTAATTGCAATTCCGTACATGATTGAATCAATTGTCGCGGTGACTCGTGGAAATATCTTAAAAGTAATTGCGACGGGAATTGTGTGGTTTAGTTTAGGCTTATATGCAGCTAGTTGGCTCAGTCCGGTCTATACTGCAGCAGTGGCCCACTATGGCGTTGCAATTCCAACTGGGGTGGTCTTGGTAACAAGCTTTAATTTAGTGGCACGCCCATTGAATGCATTGGTTTTTGCTGCCTTTATATCAGAAAGTCCTGTTTGGATTTCACTAGCAATTATCATTTATCTTGTGATGTTATTCGGATTACGGAAATATCGTTCGCAAATTTGGCACTACCTTAATAAGATGGCAATGAAGAATGCTTAGGTAAAGTATCATAATAATTGTTATAAAATTAAGGAGAGCGAAAAAATGAAAGCCTTAGTAGTCGAAAAAGCAGCAGATCGTTCATTGCAAGATTTGAATTTTGCGGAAGTCCCAGTTCCTACGCCGGCTGAATGTGAAGTTTTAATCAAAGTGCATGCTGCTGGACTTAATCCAGTCGACTACAAAATTGTTGAGGGCGGCGTTAGTGCTTGGCGGTATCCACATATCCTTGGATTGTACGTTGCTGGGGAGATTGTTAGTGTCGGTCAGGGAGTTACAAATTGGCATGTTGGTGACCGGGTATCTGGACATGGTGATTTAACGCAAAATGGTTGTTTCGCCGAATATGTGACTGCACCGACTTATGAATTAGCTAAGATCCCGGATTCTGTTTCCTATGAAGTTGCTGCTAGTGCTTTATGTGGGGCTTTGACAGCTTATGAAGCAATAGAACGCAAAGCTAATTTTTCTAATGTTAATACCGTGTTGGTTCATGCTGGTGCGGGTGGCGTTGGGAGTATCGCTATTCAACTTGCTAAACTTCATGGCTGTAAGGTATTTACAACTGTTTCATCTAGTAAATATGACTATGTAAAGCAGCTTGCTCCAGATGCAATCATCAACTACCAAACGGAAGATGTGGATAAAAAGTTAGCCGATCTCACAGGTGACCTTGGCGTTGATTTGATCATTGATACGGTAGGTAAAAAAGAAGCAGAACTTGATTTGCAGCGGTTAGCCTATAATGGACGCTTAGTAACGATTGTTGACGTTCCTTCACTTGATAATGTTCCAATGTTTGATCGCGGTCTAGGGATAGATGGCGTTAATCTTGGTGGGGCGCATCTCAGTGGCAACCCATATCAGCAGGCTGATTTAGGCCGAATGAATGCGGAAATGTTAAAATTAATAGCTAATGGGGATGTAAAGCCTTTGATTGAGAAAGTGATTCCGTTTGATCAAATTATTGATGGTTTAACCGCGATTAAAAAGTATGAAGTGGTCGGAAAATTAGTGGCTAAAATTGATTAAATAAAAAGTTGAGGTTAAGAGAAAACTTTTGTTCTCTTTTAACCTCAACTTTTTTATTTCGCTAGATAAATCTGTTCATCAATCAAATCAAACGAGTGCAAGTTAGCATTAACTTTCTGTAATTCATCGTCTTGACTCAATTGTGCCTCATGCCAGAATTTCTTAGAGTTAGTTGCGCCATCTTTTTCGCCAATAACTAATAATTTAACTTCGGGATATGTTGAACGAAGAAGTTGCAAGACATCCCAGTCAATTTCACCCTTGTCGGGAGCCCATGACATAATGACATATTCGACCTCGTCACCGTATTTTTTGATCGCTGCTAGAGCATCCAACTTCTCAATCTTAGTAACAGGGTGTTTGCCCGTTTCGTTTTCTTTTACCCATGCCTGACTATCGGTAGTATAAATCTTTTGGGTCGCATTGTTATTGCGTAATCCCTTAGAAATATAACCATTACCGGCCATAATCTCCAGGGTTGGTGCCCCGCCTAAATAATCAGAAAGTGCTTTGGCAAAAGGGGCATTGACGTATGACCACATTCCGTATGTTTCTTCGAGATAATCACGATAGTTGCGCAACGCTTTATCTAATTTTGGCAAAGCTTCACTATATTTGTTCCAAAGTTTATCACCGCGTGGATCACCTTGTGGGAACTGTTCATTAACCTTTTTGAAAATGGTATCTTGAATGTTATCCGGCAATAATAATTTTGGTAGAGGTTGTGGCAATAAGCCGTTTTTGAGTAGTCGATCACTTTCTAAAACGTTATTAATGAGGTATTTTACAGGAGGAAAGTCATCGAATAGGTCACGGTAAGTATTTAGTTCTTGAATATAGGAAGGCTCATTAACAATTTGATGAGCTTTTTTTACCCGCTTTTTTAGCTGTTTTAATTTTTTAGGATTCATCACAAACTCCTTATTTAAGTTTTAAATCTAGTTGTTCTTGCTTACCATAGAAGGTGTCTGTATCTCGGCGATTATGCCGTCCCTTTAAGTAACCATCAATTAGTTGGAAAATTTCATATCGATCATCACTTGAAAGTACAGTTTGATTAAACGACAGGTTCTTACTAGAGAAAAATAATTTTGCTAAATCAAAATCATCGCGATCAGTTTTTCCGGTAAGATAGTCCAGACTGACATCAAAGAATTCGGCTAGTTTTCGTGCTTCAACGTATGACGGGGTCCGAATACCGCGTTCCCAGTTACCGATTTGCGAAGCAGTGTTTGGCTTTTCATTGGGGCCAAGGTTTTCATTGAGATGGGTAGCAAGCTCCTTTAAGGTTATCTTTTGTCCTTTGCGAAGTGCTCGTAGGCGTTCTGGAAACATTATTTCACTCCCTTAATATATCATTATCTATTTTAACATTAGCATCACGATTTTGAATGAAAAGAATATGCAAAATAACAGAAAGTGTGCTAAACTAGGCGCATTGATTAAATGATATAACATGGGGTTAATTATTTTGAGAACAAAGACAAAAAAGAAACAGTGGCATCCTTGGCGATGGCTTATTGGAATTGTAGTTTTAATTACAGTGGCAATCTTTGCCGCTAGTAGCTATTTTTTCTCGGTGGCAATGGTACCGGGGCATAAGGATTTTATTAATAATTCAACTAAAATTTCACGAAATGATCCATTGTATGAGCAGAAAATGTGGTTTAAGCATGCCAAAAAAGAAAAATGGACAATGAAATCGGCTAGTGGAAATTATAAACTAGTTGCTGATTACATCCCTGCTGCTAAATCGACAACTAAAAATGTGGTAATTGCCCATGGATTTATGGGTGACAAAGAGAAGATGGGCGAATATGCCGCGCTTTTCCATCAGATGGGGTATAATGTTCTAATGCCAGATGCGCGGGCTCATGGTCAAAGCCAAGGGAAATACATTGGTTATGGATGGCCAGAGCGTTATGATATTCGCAAATGGATTAATAAACTTATTCGGCATAATGGGGAAGAGAGTCAGGTAGTCTTGTTTGGGGTTAGCATGGGTGGTGCAACAACAATGATGACTAGTGGCATTAACCTTCCATCACAAGTAAAAGCATTTGTTGAAGATTGTGGATATACGAGTCTTAATGATGAATTAAATTATGAAGCTGGTAATTTATATGGGATTCCGAAGGTTTTACGGGTGCCATTAATAAGTACGATGAGTTTAATTAATCGGGTGAAGAATGGTTTTTACATTCATGAAGCCAGCTCCTTAAATATGTTGCATCATAATCATCGCCCAATGCTATTTATCCATGGAGCAAAAGATAATTTTGTTCCAACTGAAATGGTTTATCGCAATTACCGTGCAACAAAGGGAAGTAAAGAATTGTGGGTAGTGCCAGGAGCAGCGCACGCAAAGTCATATGCGACCCATCCCAGCGAATATCGCCGCCATTTGACAAAATTTTTAGATCACTATATTAAATAGTTGGAGGAAAAAAGATGCTTGCAATTATTGTTACGATGTTTGTTGCAATCGAACATTTAGGTATTATGGCCTTAGAAATCTTTGGTAACCCGGCACAGCAAGCCAAGGCGTTTGACTTACCGCTTAAGTTTACGCAACAGCATGAAGCACGGGTTTCATTCGCTAACCAGGGTATTTATAACGGAGCCTTAGGAGCAGCTATCATCGCCAGTTACTGGTTATTTAGTGGGGCAACCTTAGTATTGGTATGGCAAATGCTCTTGGTTTTTGTGATGGTTGTTGCATTATTTGGTGCGCTTACTGCAACCAAAAAAATTATTCTAATTCAATTTTTACCAGCGTTGATTGCGTTTTTACTTACATTTATTTAAACATAAAAAGGAAATTGCTTTGCAAGATTTTGCAGCAATTTCCTTTTTTAGTCTAATGATTGAGTGTAAACCAATTCATCAGTCGAGATCTGTTCGTTTAATGCGTTTGCCAATTCTTGTGAAAATTGGTCATCAGCAAGTTGCATCTGAACATAACTATGCTCAAGCTGAAATGCCTCAATAAATAAAGAAGTAATGAGGTCAGTATCCATCGAAATATCGTGTAGGAAGAATCGTTTTCGTTGGAAGTACGTCCGTCGTACCATGGCAACTTCATTCGCATTTTGTGGAGTTTCAATTGAATGAAGATATTTATCGATTTCACGATTAATTATTTCTAGGATCTCCGCTGTTTCAGCGCGCTGTTCCTTGGTTAATTGATATTTTGGCCCCACATTGTAGCGGGAACCTTTTTTGAGATGGCGGTAGCGAATAAAACGCCATTTTAATCGGTGCCATAAGATGACCCATAATTCAAGAAAGCTGTGTTTATTTACGCGGAAAATCGACCGTGTAACAAAATTAACGAGGAATTTGGCCTCCTTGTCAGAGATTCGGCCTTCTTCGTTAAGACGGTCTAAGGTAGCCAATTCAATTTGATGAGCTTTCCCCATTAATTGACTATAAACGTTGCGATTGAATTCATGGTATTGCGTCATTTGACTACTCAATTGGTCAATAACAGCCGCTTTTTCTGGTGAATATTTTTCTGAAGTTCGTAGCTCATTAATAGCATATTGAACTGTTTTAATAAGTTCTTTTTGAAATTCACTCTTCGAATAGCTCTTAGATTTAGGCGGTAAAATAATTGGATAGCCAATTGCGCCGACAGCAATACTAATCAAAATAACAATTGCGGCAATCAAGATCATTGAATTACGGAAGGCAAATTGATGGTTATTAATCAGTACTGGCAACGAGAATGCTAATGCCAGAGTGATCGTTCCGTGAATTCCTCCTAACGCCATTAAGAGACTATCACGGTTAAGGTTAGTCGATTGAATGTTGACGAACTTAAACCGGACCCATAAGAATCTTAAGAGGGTTGTAATAATATAGATAGCAAAGGCTAAGGCAACGATTGCACCCAGATTTTGCCAAGAAGTCCTTCCAAGTACCTGCGGAAGCATCACCCCTAAAAGGACAAATACTAACCCGTTTAACGCATCGCTAATGATGTTCCAAATAGTGGTAGTAGACATTTGCACTTTAGTAGATGTAAGTCGCATTCGATCATAGAGGATACTATGAACAACTCCCGCTGCAACGACGGCTAGGATTCCTGAAAGGTGTAGTTCTTCAGCCAACCAGTAGACAACGATGGGAGTCATTACGTTGATCGGAATAACGATGGAGCCAATATCAACGTGCTTCCGCATCAAACTAGTACGGAGACTAATTAATAGGCTTCCTAGTACTGCCCCGAAGATAATTCCGCCGAAGAAAACGTAAACAAAGATCCAGATTCCATGACTAAGCGAAAATTGTCCAGAACGGTAGGTTTCCAGCGCCAAATCTAAAAGCACAATTCCCGATGCATCATTAAAGAGGGATTCATATTCCAGAGCACCATTAACGTTTTTTGGGACCTTCATATTAGTAGTAATCGACTTTACAGCGACCGCATCAGTCGGCGTAACAATCGCGGCTAGCATAAAGGCAAGTGCTAAGGAGAACGTTTCTGGTTGAAGCAAATGTAAAAAGCTACCAGTAATCAAGACCGTTACAAGTGCTAATCCAACAGTCATTGATAGGATCGATCTGATATTGCTCGAAAGATAACGGAATGATTGGTTCTGCCCGTCATTAAACATTAAAGGAGCAATGACCACCATCATGAATAATTCTGGATGCATGGTAAAGTTAGTGGCTTCAGTAGGCAGGGATGCTAAAAGAATTCCTGCAATAATTTGATAGATGGATAGTGGAATCTTAGGGTAAACAAGATGAACAACATTAGCTGCAACAACAGCAGTCAATAGAAGAACAATGCCTAAAATCATTTCCATCGATTAATCACCTCACTTGATATTTTGGATAAAAAATTGAGGCTGGAAAAAAATTTATTTTTTCAACAGCCTCTTTATTTATACGAACATTGTTAAGATATCGTGGAACTAGCTTCGCGTCGCCACAAGGCTCGAGGCTAAGTCCGAACGATAATCAGCCCGTGCCGTGCTAATCAC
>BLMQ01000032.1:0-2289 GCA_011958095.1 Lactobacillaceae bacterium
ATCCCCAAACCGTTGATGTGCTTAGAACTTTTCAAGAAAAACAAGCTCGTTTTCTCAAAAGATATAACCTACCCAATAAAGGGTATATTTTGTTGAGTCTTCGAGATTTTAAGAAAGCTTCAGAAGGAAAAGTTATTAATCAAAAAGCAGTTAACGAAGCATTGAGAAAAGCATGTCAAGTATGTGAGATTGATAGTGGAAAATTACCAATAAGCATATATACCTGTCGTCATTCAGTTGCTACGTTACTCTGTGCGAAGAATATTAATCCTGCTATAGCATCTAGTCGTTTAGGAAATTCGATTGAGGTTTATTTAAAAAAATATGTTCACCCTTCTAAGGATATTATTGCTGATTCAATGAATAATTGGTTAGAAGAGTAGTGCAACTTGAATGCAACATCCTAGGCGTTTAGTGTAGTGAGATCCCTTGTGACTATTGTGAAAACAAGAATAGGGTTCGAACCCGCTAGATGGCTTTTTGAGTAACGTCGTACAATTCATCTTTAAAAACAGACTAAGCTTAGTAGTGGAAATATCAGAACGACGGTTCTGATGTTTTCACTACTTTTTGTTAAAGTAGGAGTGAAGTTGACATGTCGTACTTTTTTAATCGGTGAATTAGGTGATATTCGTCGCTTTCACAGTAGTAATGCTCTTAATGCTTACATTGGAATTGATCTTAGACATTATGAATCGGGCAACTTCGTTGCTGCCGATCATATTAGTAAACGTGATGACGCAGTCGCTCGCAAAATTCTATTTAAATCCATTCAGAATATTGCAGTTGTTAGTCACTCTCATCCTAATCATATTAATGACTTTTATCAGAAAAGAAAAAGGCAATCCTCTCAGCCTGGAACTAAGAAAATTGCCATTGCAGCGATACATCGCCTTTTCAGAACGATTTATCATCTTGTAAAATACAATCATGCTTATAATTATCAACTAGCTAAAGCATAATTTAGGATTGATTCTTATCATCATTTTACAACCCATGAAAAATAAGTCTAGTTCATGAGCTTATTTTGTTGTACTTTAAATTCCTTCATTAAGCTACTTTAACTATCTAAATAGTTTTTTCTTAAATTAAGTTCAAAGAAAAAGCTTAATATAATTGACTATTCGTAGAAAACAATGAAACTGGAAAGATTCTTCCGGTTTCTTTTTATTTTGGAAACATTTCTTTTCGTAGAGAAGCATAGATTGGCTGACCGCCAAGTAAATTGCTAGTGATGTAGGCAATAAACGTTAAAATTGTCATTGGCAAAATTTGGTCGACCGAGCCAACCATCTCTGTTAATAACGTGATTGCAGTAAAAGGTGCTTCTTCGAGTGCTCCGAAGTAAGGTGCCATTGAGATAACTACAAAATTTAGGTAACACTGTGCAGGAATAATATTTTGATGAATCATAACTACGCCTGCAATAGCACCGATTAATGCTCCTAAAACGAGAATTGGCATAAAAATACCGCCGGGAACAGAAGCACCGTAACTAATCATTGAAAAACAAAAACGAATAATGAAGAAGGTTACGAAAAGCCCTAATAGACTGGTGAGATTACTATTTTGATCAAGACCAGCGACATAAGCGATGAAATCATGACTTCCACCTAAGATTCGGGCATTCCACAATCCGATTGGAATTACGAGTAGTAATGGAACCGCGCTATGGTAAATCTGTGGTAATTTAATTTTGCTGTACCACCATCGTAGGTTTAAGAGTGTGTATTGGTAGCCAAAAGAAAGAAATCCAATTAAAATACCAAGGAGAAGTAGCCAGCTATAACTATCTTTAGGCATGTTCGCGTGAACCGGAATATAGAGACAGGGCCGGACACCAAAGAATAGAATAGTTACAAAATCTGATGTAATTGCTGCGGCAAGAGCGGTGATGCAACCTTGGGGATGAAAATCAAAGGTGATCTCTTCTAGAAGAAAGATAACCCCAGCTAACGGAGCACTAAATGCGGCCGAAAGCCCTGCGGCAACACCGCATTCGAGAAGGAACCGTTTTTCTTTTTCACTTATATTAAGTTTTTCCCAAAACAATTGACCGATACAAGCACCCATCTGGATACAGGGACCTTCACGGCCGAGGAAGAGGCCTGGGCAAATTGCTAATAGACCCCCGACAAATTTACGCCATAAAACGCTCCAAGCATTCATTTTGTGTTCATTTAACAATATTGCTTCGATTTGCGGTACCCCAGAGCCAACTAAGTCTAGTAAAGATGATTTAAGAATTTTACTGAGAATAAAAATAATTAAGATTGTAGCTGCAATATA